>CAZRQJ010000120.1:0-7252 GCA_964602075.1 uncultured Planctomycetia bacterium | reverse complement strand
TCTGACACCTAAGCGCTTGATGAAGCGTAGTTGCGCCGCAGCCTAAGGGTCTCAAGTGATTGATTTGTCGCAGTTGCTCTTCAAGATCGATTGCCGGACGATCCAGGACTATCGAAAGCTCTAATAAATCTCCTTTGAAATGCCCTGTCTCCTGATCGATTTCCTCAATCAGGTTAGAGACAACTCCGAAATCCCGCCTTTGAATTGTAGCTAACGCTTGCCTTTTCAAATGGTCGTTTAAGCTTACGGCGTTTGGAATGGGCGCAGTTTCTAATTCACCAGCCGCCTGCCTTACGATCGCTTCCTCTGCAGGCAAAACAAAAAAGCCGTGATCAAGCATAGCAAGCTTCTCGATAACTCTGCACCAGCCAGTAGGACTTAACCTAAGAAGAGGAGCAGACACATCACGAAGCATGCGCGCGTTGATTCCTTTTTTTTTTCGATAACAACTTTGCCATCATATAGATTATAACACCCCTCCGCACCGGGGCTTTCGATTGCAAACTAGATCGTTGTTTGGCGGTTGTAAACCTTTTATTCTTCTGCTTGGTTGTTACTCAAAACATCTTCCGACAAATCATATTGTTCGATTTGCGCATCCATAGTAACCTCTGCGGGAAAATACATATGTGTTATTTTATTTATTTGGTTCAGATAACGCCTGTAGGTCACTCTCTGTCGCTCGTCTTCGTTCTCTTCGGCAATTTGTAGGTTGATTATCGCTCGTTCGCGCGCTACTTCATACTGACCTTCAAAAATCAAACCTTCCATAGTTGGATCAACATACGGAGTTGACTGAAGTTTCTCTATAAACTCCTCGTAATGCCTTAGCTTTTTTGGCCTTCTCAAGTATTCTTTACGTTCGGACCGCTTTCTTCGCCAAATTTGTAGTTCATCGCGCTTGATCGTCCAAAATTCTCGCCAGCGATTCTTAAACGATTTCCTTTTTGGTTTTGGTGGATCTAGCGAGTCAGCCTTTTCCCTCAATTCCTTTGCCAAAAGCGGATTCTCGCTTTGAACGGCATCGGCTTTCTCACGTAGTTCCTTTGCATAGAGTTTGTCTTTTTTTGAAACGCGCTTTAACGGAGATCTTCTCGACACCCAACTTTCGCGTTTAACGCTTCTGTCACTGATCGGACGGCGAACTTGCACGGTCGAAGCTAGATTGAATTCATACTCCAGCTCGGCATCGGTCATATCAATTTCCATCAATGCGCTATCGCGATAAAGCAAATAGAAAACTAAGCCTGCAAATGGTAATGCAAATGCTGTCAACCCCCAGAAGCGACCGCGTCCATACTTACGCTCTGCATCAATCCATACCCAACGCGCCTGAATAAGTAGGATGACTAGAATTAAAGCGTGCCAGACAATATCCCAGTTAAAACGCAAACTCTCCATATTTTTTTAGGACTTACCATTTTACCTTGCGTTTCATATTTAGGTTTGACTGAAGAGATAGAATATCTAACTTATAAAGTTTATTCACTTTTTAGTAAGTAATTGGGTTCGGGCTTGGGAATCAAGGAGAGTCTGTAAAATGAGCAGTATGTTATTCCAATAATCGTGAATACGAGGATACCCCCAACAAGCGTAATCAAACTCAACATTGACACTTAATAAACTCTATCGCCCCTATTCCTTACCATCTTTTATTACGGCAAGCACTTTATCAAACTTGTTTTTTAGGTCTTCCCATCTAACCTGATCAACAATTGAGGAGTCTTCGGCTTTTTTTAGTAGATGAAGCAAATCGGCAATGCTGTTTAGATACGTGTGGCATTCCTCGCTGTCGCACAGCTCGCGGTGAATCTCTTTGAGTTCGTCCATAGTGCATTCACCATAGAAAAACTTCAAAAGAGATTCCTCGATATGCGCGCCTTTACTCATCTGAATCTTCACCATCCAACGCCCTTTGCATTTTTTTAACTGCATATCTCATTCGGGATAGTACCGTTGACAAAGGACAGTCAAGCACCTGTGAGATCTCTTCAAAAGTTAGCTCTTGATACACTTTAAGTATTACCACCGTTCTTTGCTTTTCAGGTAAAGTTTCAATGAGTTTTTTAATTTGTTGTACACGTTTCTCGGATTCGGTAGTTAATTCAGGGCCAAGACCTTTGTATTCAAGAAGATCCGATCTTTCCGCAGTTCCCGAGCTTGCATCAAGCGGTTCGTTAATCGACGAAGTTTTTTTAGCTGATGATTTGGTGTAATATCGTTTGACTTCGTTAAATGCGATCTTGTATATCCAGCTCGAAAATTTTCTTTCAGGATCGAAACGAGCTGCGCTTTTATAAATGCGCATAAACACTTCTTGAGTTATGTCTTCAGACGACGTGTGATCGTGAACGTTCTTTTTTATGAAATTAAAAATCTGTTTGTAGTATCGGTTGAATAAAACGTTGAAACTCTTTACATCCGCGTTTGCGACGCCCGACATCAACTCTTCGTCAGTCAGGCACTGAAACATATCGCCCTTTTCTTGAACTGCTAAACTCATCAGATAATTCCCACAGGAGGAGCCTCTGCTGGAAGCGCCGATAAAGGAACTTCCTTTTCAAAAAGCTGACTATATCTGTAATACTTAATATTTATTGTTGACGTTATTGGTAATGTACGAACTAACTCAAGAAGCTGGCTCTCGCTCGTAATGGTGGTGCCGTTGACTTCTACAATGATATAGAAAACTACTTGCCCCTTCTCGTCACGACGAGGCCAAGTGAATCCCGCCGCTTTAGCCGGCGAATTCTCGTAAACGGCAGTTATCAACAAACCCTTGTCAGTTGGTAATCCATAACGCCGAGCCATACGTGGGTATATCTCTTGAACCTCAACACCAAGCCAAGGACGAACGACTCTGCCTTTCTCAATGAGTTGATCGAGAATATCTTTCGCGGTATTTATGGGAATAGCTAAACCGATTCCCTCGCTACCTCCGCTTTTCGATATAAGGGCGGTATTGATACCGATTACCTGTCCAACCGAATTGAGTAAAGGTCCGCCTGAATTACCCGGATTGATTGCTGCGTCGGTTTGAATAAGCCCCTTGATCGGTATCCCTGCTTGACTCATAATTGAGCGTTTAAGCGCGGAAACAACACCAACTGTAACGGTTTGGTCAAGGCCAAGCGGATTGCCTACCGCCACCACCCATTCTCCAACTTCTAGGTTGTCCGAATCCCCTAGAACTGCCGAGTGAAGGGTGACACCTTGAGGGGGGGTGATTTTTACAAGAGCTAAATCCGTCCCCGGATCGGCACCTACGAGTTTACCTGCAACTTCAGTGCCATCTGACAAAATAACGGTAATCTCTGTAGCGCTCTCAATTACGTGATTGTTCGTGATTATGTAACCATCGTTGTTGATTATCAAACCGCTGCCGACACCTTCCTGCGGAATAGGTCTCAAAAAGAAGTCGTATCCGATCTGTGTTGTTGTTACGTTCACGACCGACGAACTGACACGTTTGTAAACTTCAGTTACGAAATTTATTGGTTTGCTAGCGGATTCGAGTGTTTGTCCAGCGACAGGTTGAACTGCCATCGGCATCGCATAACTTATGGGTATGCGATATTCATCAGGCGGATTAAACTCGTTGTAGGCTAGATGATAAGACGAGACTCCAACAAGGCTGCCCGCAAGAAACATCAACAACGCAATAAAAAATATTCGTGATGTGCGCATAGTTGATTATATCACCAACATCAATATGAGTAACAAATCTGGTAAACTCTTGTGCGTACAGCTTTCAAAGCTGCGCTCAATTTAGACTCAATAACCTAGGAGGTTGTTCGATGGATGCTCAAAACGGGCGGATATCGGTAATTCATATTGTTGTTTTTACCTTCGTCCTTTCAAGCTGGTTTTTTATATCTTCATTTTCCTGTAGCGATTCGGTTATGGTACCTACTGAACAACAAGGAGCAGCGTCACAGGAGATAAAAAGTCTCGACGATAAGATTCAACCGCCGCCGAGCAACAGTATAGATCTTACCCCGACTGCAACTGGAGAGGATGTGTTTTTGTCGAGATGTTCGACCTGTCATGAACCCGACTACCATATAAACAAATATCACGGGGAACAATGGGAGATGGTCATTGGCAGGATGATAAAAAAAGAAGGTGCATTGTTCACACCTCAACTCGCAGAAAAGGTATATCAGTACCTATATGATCGCACCAAACATCCTGATGATCCACCTTTCGAAGAAGTTGTTAAGGGCAGGAGTCATTTTGAATATATTGGAGATGGAGATGGCGTTGGTGCAGTTGAAAGCGACTCGAACGCAGATGATAGTCAGCACACGGAGCATTAAACGTCACTAGTATCCCTAAAAAATGTAAATCCAACCTTAAGACTTTGTGAATTCACGATTTACTAGGTTTATTGTGAGCTAATCAGCTTGTTGTTATCTCTCTTTGTAAAAAGGTGTTAAAATCAAATATGATATTACGCCACTGGATGTTAACCTATGCCTCGAAATCCGAGTATTCAAAAAGTAATGGTTATAGGTAGCGGACCGATTGTAATCGGTCAGGCTGCCGAATTTGACTATGCAGGAAGTCAAGCATGCCGATCGCTTCGCGAGGAAGGCGTCCAAGTCATACTTATTAACAGCAATCCTGCAACAATAATGACCGATGTTAACATCGCCGATCGCGTTTATGTAGAGCCGATGGATTTAGCGCACATCGACGCGATTCTCGACCGGGAACGTCCGGATGGAATCCTCCCGACTCTTGGCGGTCAAACCGGGTTAAACCTTGCCGTTGAGCTTTGGGAAGCTGGTATTCCGCAAAAATATGGAGTCAAACTGCTGGGTACGACCTTTGACAGCATCAAACGAGCTGAAGATAGAGAACTCTTCAAAGACACTATGCTTAAAATCGGGATGCCTGTTCCGCGAAGCATTACTGCTACGACTTTGGAGGAAGCTCTGAAGTTTACCGACGAGTTTGATTTTCCTTTGATAATTCGTCCTGCATATACATTGGGTGGCACTGGCGGTGGAATTGCCTACAACATTGCGGAGTTCAAACAAATTGTTCACTCTGGCATCAGCGCTAGCAGAGTATCGCAGGTGCTGGTTGAAGAATGCGTCGTCGGCTGGAAGGAACTCGAGTATGAAGTAATGAGGGATTCTGCTGACAACTGTATTACAGTTTGCAATATGGAAAACCTTGATGCAATGGGGGTACACACGGGCGATTCAATGGTTGTTGCGCCAAGTCTGACGCTGACAGACCGTGAGTACCAGATGTTGCGGACTGCATCTCTCTTGATAATACGAGAGCTTAAAATATGCGGCGGATGTAACGTCCAGTTCGCGCTGTGTCCAACTTCGCTGGATTATCACGTTATTGAAGTCAATCCCAGAGTAAGTCGTTCAAGTGCTCTTGCAAGTAAAGCCACCGGATATCCAATAGCGCGTGCAGCGGCAAAAATTGCCTTAGGCTTGAATCTCGATGAGATAACAAATGCTGTAACAGGAAAAACAAAGGCGAGTTTCGAACCTGCACTTGACTATGTAGTAATGAAAATCCCGCGTTGGCCATTCGACAAGTTTCAAGATGCAAACAAAACGCTTGGGACGCAAATGAAAGCCACCGGCGAAGTTATGAGTGTCGACCGAACTTTCGAAGGCGCGTTCATGAAAGCTCTATCAGCTCTCGAAGTTAAGCTTGAGAGTTTTCGAACCAAACACTTTAGCCACATGAACGATGATGAGCTCTATAGTTTTTTGTCCGTTCCAACCGACGGCAGGATTTTTGCTGTTTTTGAAGGCTTTTATAGAAACTGGGAAATCGATAACCTGTATCGACTTACTCACATAGACCCGTTTTTCCTCAAAAAATTCAAAGCGCTTGTTGAAGAAGAGCAGTTCTCTAGAGAAACATATGGCGTTAGGGAATCGGGAAAACAGCTTGGACTTTTCAAGCCCGGCGACATTCAACACGAAAACAAAGACCACAAACCAGAACCAATCAATCGCGAGCGCATCGTCAAATGGAAGCGGAATGGTTTAAGCGACTTAATGATTGGCGATATTCTTGGTAAAACCGAATCGGAATCGTTTGAACTGCGAAGAAGCTCTGACATAGACATCCAGCCTGTTTACAAAGAAGTTGACACATGCGCAGCGGAGTTTGAAGCTCGCAGTCCATATTATTATGCAACGTACGAAAACTCTGGCGACATCCCTAGCATAGAAACCAGTGACGGAATCAACAAACGCGTTATCGTGCTAGGCGGGGGAGCTATCAGAATTGGACAAGGAATCGAGTTTGATTATTGTATTACCCACGCTTTAACTGCACTTACCCGCATGGGTTATGAAGCTATCATAATCAATAACAATCCTGAAACCGTTTCAACAGATTTCGACCTGTCCGACGCGTTGTTTTTTGAACCAATCACTGTTGAAAGTGTTATTGACGTCGTCAATCATAGAAAACCCCTTGGAGTAGTTGTTCAATTTGGCGGTCAGACACCAATCAACCTAGCAAATGCTTTGTGGAAACGCGGAGTGAAGATATTAGGCACTACAGCCGAGAGCATTGATGTAACCGAAGACCGCAAGCAGTTCGACGCTCTTATGGAGGAACTGCACATTCTTCGTCCGAAAGGCATAACCACGACTGATTACGACGCCGCGCCTGAGCTTGTTGCGGCACTTAGTTATCCTGTGCTTGTTCGTCCTAGTTTCGTACTCGGCGGACGGGCTATGGAGATTATTTACACAGAAGACTCGATGCGAAGGTATATCTCTCGTAACAAATACGCTTTCCGCGGACACCCCCTTCTCATCGACCAATACCATCCGGGTATCGAACTTGAAGTTGATTTGGTTAGCGATGGAGAAACCGTAATTATCCCTGGAATAATGGAGCACATCGAGCGTGCTGGCGTCCACAGCGGCGATTCGATGGCGGTTTATCCACCCCAGAGTATCAGCCAATCTTACATTGATAAAATCGTCAATATGAGCACGACAATCGCTCGACGAATAAACGCATGCGGCATGATAAACATACAGTATGTACTAAGCGCTGGAGAGCTATATGTGCTTGAGGTAAATCCTCGTGCGAGCCGAACGGTCCCATTCATATCGAAGGTAACCGGTTTACCGCTTATTTCAATGGCAATGCACGCAATCATGGGTGGAAGACTCGCTGAATTGGCTGGCATTGAATCGGGACTTTACCCGCCTCAAGATTTAGTAGCAGTCAAAGCGCCTGTGTTCAGTTT
>CAZRQJ010000119.1:885-7391 GCA_964602075.1 uncultured Planctomycetia bacterium | reverse complement strand
CCGGAAGCGTTGCAGACAATCTTCGTGTCTTTGACGATGAAGTTTCGCTCGAACATGTTAAATTGGTATCCGGAATAGCCCGAGCCGACAGCGTTATCGAACGCTTACCCGGTGAATACGACGGCGAACTTACTGAACGAGGACAAAACCTATCGGTTGGAGAACGGCAGTTAATCAGTTTCGCTCGCGCTCTAGCATTCGATCCGCCACTTCTAGTTTTAGACGAGGCGACCAGTTCAGTCGATCCATATACAGAACGGCTTGTTCAAGAATCACTCGATAGGCTGCTTGAAGGCAGAACGGCAGTTATTGTTGCACACAGACTTTCGACAATTATCAATTCGGATCAGATATTTCTAATCCACGACGGTAAAATCGCTGAACAAGGCTGTCACAAAGAACTAGTCGCACAGGATGGCTTATACGCGAAGTTAGTCAGACTTCAGTTTGAAGGCGCTGTCGGAGTTCAAAACAATAAGACTCAACCTGCTGTAAACAAACTAAATCCGAATGGAGGCGAGACGTAATGAAACACCTTCGATGGATTTGGCATTTCTGGCAGCCGCATCGCAAATGGTTATGGGTTTTGTTACTACTGACCATTCTATCAAGCGCAGTCACGTTCGCTTATCCACTACTTTTTAAGTACTTGATAGACGCGCTAAATGAAGCATTGAAAAGTGATCATCCTGAAAAGGCAAAATCGGTTACGTGGAATCTCATCGGAATGGCGACTGCAATCGGTATAACCCGATCGCTTGCATATCTTTATCCCGGTTTTCGTGCAATGTTGAACGCTCGCCTCGAAATGGGTATTCGAGAACATTACTTTGGTCGCATTATAAACAAAGGATTTAGGTTTTTCCAGAAATTCAGAACGGGCGACCTCGTCACTCGCCTCACCGACGACATTGGCGGATTTCCAAAAATCGCTTGGTTTTCCTGTTCCGGAATATTCAGAGCTGTCGAATCATTTTCCAAGTTCCTCGTGTGCATTGTTATTATGCTGACGATAAACTGGAAACTATCACTTTTATCAGTTACGCCACTGCCGATTATGCTGACGATTTTCTATTTTTTACGCACGGAAATCGGCAAACGCGCGATGCAACGTCAGCAGATAATATCTAAAACAAACGATGCGCTCGAAGCATCTTTAAGCGGTGTCCGTATTTTGAAAGCGTTTCGCGGAGAATCTAATCAAGCACGCGAGTTTCGTCGAATTCTCGATGAGCGAGTCGGTGTAGAAGTTCGTCTACTAAAACTGTGGATGGGGATGATGAATCTGTACTGGGCGATTCAATTCGCGGGTCAGATCATCGTCGTACTTGCGGGCGGAATCATGGTTATCAACGGGGAATTAACGCTCGGATCGTTCTATGCTTTTTATATCTACCTTTCACTTTTCCTCATGCCGTTAATGGATATCCCGCATTTATTCATCACAAGCAGGCAGGCATTTGCTTGCATAGACCGTGAGATAGAAATAGATGAAACATCAGGCAGCACAGAGAATATTTACACAGGCAACGCGCTTGTTGACCGGGTTGAAGCTATAGAACTTAAAAAAGTAGACTTTTCATTTAGCGATGACGAGCGTAAAGCATTGACCAATATCGCTTTAACACTGAACAGAGGCGAACGCGCAGCTATTGTAGGCTCGGTCGGAAGCGGAAAAACAACTTTGATAAAACTCATCGCAGGTATCATTCCACCAACATCGGGAGAGATAACCGTCAACGGAAAGCGTCTCATCGACCTTGATTTGACGGAATATCGCAGTCGCGTAGGGTATATTCCTCAAGAAGCCACGTTGTTTTCAGAGAGTGTCGCCGATAATGTGCGATTCGGTCGCAGTATAGACGACAATGGATTAAATGTAGCTCTCGAAATGGCGCGCATAAAGTCGGAGATAGACTCGATGCCGAGTGGCGTTAATCAGTTGCTTGGACAGCGCGGGTTATCGGTTTCTGGCGGACAAAAGCAGCGTATAGCTATTGCTCGTGCTCTTGCTGGAAAACCGGACTTACTTCTAATGGATGATGTTACCGCCAGCCTCGACGCAGAAAATGAGCGTGCATTCTGGGAGAACCTTGCGTTGAATTTGCCTGACACCGCTTGTTTGATTGTTACACACAGATTGGCGACAGCACGTCAGGCTGACATAATCTACGTGCTTGCAAACGGAAAAATTGTAGGCTCGGGCAAACACGAAGAACTACTGGATAAATGCGATGAATATCGAAGTTTCTTGACGAGAGAAGAGCTGCAGGCAGCATTGCAATTAGGTTAGTAGCGGATTTTTGACTTGTAATTCTTCGTTTCGTTGATAATTTCTTGACTTATAAGCTTGTTGAAACTATACTTCTAAACCTTCAAGCTGTCTTTATTGCTCCCTGAAGTTTTGCTGCGGCGGGATACACTCATTTTCAATTACGGTTGTTTCTTTGTAGCTATTATACGCAGCAATGAACAGCAATCAGACAGATGAATCAAAAATCACAGGAAGGCTCACAAAGTGGATTTCCTTATCTCAAAAAGACGAAAGGCAAAATTGGCACTGACTTTCGACGATGTATCACTTGCCCCATCCGCTTCAACGGTTGACCCAGAGGATGTTGACGTATCTTGGAAACTCGGAGACCGCATATTCGCGCTTCCTATAATCGCTGCAGCTATGGACAGCGTCGTTGATCCAAAAACGGCAGCAAAGTTCACCGAATTTGGCGGTTTTGGCGTTTTGAATCTTGAAGGCGTGTGGGGGCGTTATGAACATCCATACGAGATTTTGAAGCAAATTTCGCAAGCATCTGACGAACAAGCGACGCCTTTGCTTCAAGAAGTTTATTCTGCCCAACCCGTCCAAGAGAAATTCATCGCTCGTTCAATTAACGCTTTGAAAGCCGCAGGAGCTATCCCAGCAGTAAGCCTTACTCCTATCGGTGTCAAAAAATATTGGCAGATTGCGCGTGAGTCAGGAGCGGAAATACTAGTTGTTCAAAGCACAGTGACGAGTCCAAAACATCGCAGTAAATCAGGCGAAGTTCTAGATATTGCCGAGTTATGTTCTAGAATCGATGTGCCGTTAATTGTCGGAAACTGCGTTGGGTATGAAGTAGCAATCGAACTCATGCGTGCTGGAGCACACGCTATTCTAATAGGCGTTGGACCGGGACAGGCTTGCACTACTCGCGATGTAACGGGCGTCGGCGTTCCGCAGATTACCGCAACTGCAGAAGCAGCGGATGCACGCGACGATTACTTTGCTAAAACTGGAAAACGAGTTGCAGTTATCACAGACGGCGGTATGCGCACTTCTGGGCAGGTAGCGAAGTGCCTCGCAGCAGGCGCGGATGCTGTTATGTTCGGCAGCGTATTCACAGGATGCCCCGACGCGCCTGCGCATCCGTATCACTGGGGAATGGCAGCACCACATCCGAATCTACCGCGCGGAACGCGTGTACGCGTCGATTCAGGTATTCCACTCGAACAAGTTCTGTTCGGGCCTGCTCGAGTTTCCGACGGAACCCAGAACCTGATCGGCGGCATCAAAAGTAGTATGGGGCTTGCCGGCGCGGCAACCATTGAAGAGTTTCACAAAACTGAATTATATGTAAGTCTGTCCTTCCGCACAGAAGGTAAAGCGCTTCAAATGGCGCAGAAACGCTGATTATCAATTTCTAAGGAGATTTTGTTTATGACGTGGCAAGCAAGCGGCGATTTCGACAAAGTTGCGATACTCGATTTAGGCTCGCAGTATACGCAACTAATCGCACGTCGTATTCGCGAGCATAAGGTCTATAGCGAAATATTCTCGAATTCTCTGACAGTCGAGCAAATCAACAAAATGAAGCCTGCTGGCATTGTTCTGTCAGGTGGTCCAAACAGTGTTTATCAGTATGGAAGCCCGGAAATAGATCCTAAAATCTTCGAACTCGGTATTCCTATATTAGGTATATGTTATGGAATGCAGCTTATCGGCAAATTTTTTGGGGTTGCAGTTCATGGAGCGAAGAATCGCGAATATGGTAAAACTGAATTGACCGTTTCTAAGCCTAACAGCGCGCTTTTCAAGGGACTAAACCCAGATTTGATTTGCTGGATGAGCCATGGCGACATAACTCCAGAATCGCCGCAAGGATTTACACCCACAAGTCATACGCTCAATACGCCGATTGCCAGTTTTGAAAATCTAGAAAAGAAAATTTACGGAGTCCAATTTCACCCGGAGGTTACGCACACTCCTTGGGGAACCGACTTGTTAGCAAATTTCCTGTTTCGCATTTGTAAAGCTCGTCCATTGTGGAAAATGGTGGATTTTATATCTCGAAGTTCAGACCAGATTGCGAAACGCGTTGGGGGAGAAATGGTCCTATGCGCTCTGTCCGGTGGTGTAGACAGCCTTGTGACTGCCGCAATCGTTGACAGAGCAATAGGGGAGCAGTTGAAATGCGTCTTCGTCGATCACGGTATGATGCGCATGAGCGAAGCCGATGAAGTCGAGGAAGCATTTAACAGCCATTTCAAAAACAAATTGATTCGTATTGATGCGAGTACGAGATTTTTGAACAAACTTGAAGGTGTTTCTGAACCTGAACGCAAGCGTAAAATAATCGGAGAGGAGTTTATTCGCGTTTTTGAAGAGGAAGCAGAAAAACTTGAGGATATAAAATATCTCGCGCAAGGTACGAGCTACCCAGACATTATCGAATCGAGTGGAATCGGTCAGCATGCACATGTTATAAAAAGTCATCACAATGTTGGCGGACTTCCCGAGCGCATGAATCTTGAACTTATCGAACCTTTGCGTGATTTATTCAAAGACGAGATTAGGTCTCTTGCTGTTGAACTTAGCTTACCGGACTCAATCGCTTACCGCCCGCCATTTCCCGGACCCGGTCTTGGCATACGAATTGTAGGCGAAGTTACTAGAGAGCGTATAGATATACTTCAGCATGCTGATGCCATAATTCGCGAAGAAATTATTGCGGCTAATCTATACGATGGCAGGACGCGAGCTTTCGGCGTGCTCCCCGCGATTAAAACAACAGGCGTAACAGGCGACGCGCGTGCGTATGGTTATCCAATTGTTATTCGGGCTGTTACAAGTGACGATGAAATGACTGCTGACTGGACACGAGTTCCATACCCTGTTCTCGATAGAATCGCCAATCGTGTCTTGAACGAAGTTAACAGCGTTGTTCGAGTAGTCCTTGACATTACCAGCAAACCGCCTGGTACTATAGAATGGGAGTAGAATTTGATATTATTAATATCTTGATTCAATGGAGAACTTATGGCGCTAAAAATCCCACCCCAATTTCGAGTGCTTATCAGCGAGCAGGATATCGCGCGACGAGTGCGCGAGCTTGGCGCTGAAGTAAGCGCGAACTATGAAGGCAAAGACTTACATATCATATGCGTGTTGAAAGGTGCAGCATATTTTCTTGCCGACATTGTGCGCGAACTCACAATACCAGTAACTTTTGACTTCCTTTCTGTAGCAAGTTATAAAGGCACAGAGTCCAGCGGTGTTGTTAGAATGACAAAAGACCTTGACGAAGACATCGAAAGTAGACATGTTCTCGTGATTGAGGATATAATAGATACGGGGTTGACGCTACATTACATTGAGCGCAACCTCATAACCCGCAAGGTGGCAAGCTTAGCCCTTGCAAGCTTCCTTGATCGCCCCCATCGACGCAAAGTTGAACTTAAACTTGACTACGTCGGATTTGTTATTCCAGATCATTACGTTGTGGGTTATGGACTTGATTTTGAGCATAAGTATAGGCAGTTCAGGGACATCTACGCGATAAACTGAAATGCAAATTTAACGGAGATTTTAATGACCGAGAAACAACTAACCCCCGAAATCCTCGAAACAATGACAATCAGCGAATTACAAGAACTTGCCAAAGAGCGTAACGTGAAAAACGTTCGTAAACTAAGAAAACAAGAACTGATAGACGAGATCATCGATTTCGAGAAAGCAATGCAACGCAAAGTATCTGTGAATATAGCGAGCGCGCCTCGCGATAACATTGCGCCTGCTCGTCCTATGGTGCCTCTCGCATTTGGCGATCCCGATTCTGAAGATGAAGATACTGAAGATTACCCGGAGATATTACCTGAACCGTATACAGGATTTCCAGAGGATAAAAAACAGCAACCCGACCAACGCCCACACGATTATAAAATCGGCTTTTACCAACCGAAAGTTTATCGTGAACCGCAACAGCGACAAAAACCTATCGAACCAGTCGTCAATGCAGATGAAGAAGAAGACGAAGGTTACGAAGAAGAACCCGGGTTTCAACCGCGTCCATTTGAAGAGCCATTGCAACCATCTCGCGGATACTACACTGACCGTAAACCTCAAACGCCACAACGCTCACGTTACGACGAACCACCAGTACCGCCAACTCACCGTGTGTATGAAGAAGATAAGGTTAATGAAGAACCGCCAGTGCGTCAACGCGGTACGTCATATCTGCGCCCGCGAT
>CAZRQJ010000119.1:0-854 GCA_964602075.1 uncultured Planctomycetia bacterium | reverse complement strand
CATACACCACCCCCTCCACCTCCTCCAGTTACACCGCCTCCTCCGCCCATACAAAAACCAACCAGAGTTACGCGCGTTAGACCGACCGAGATTGACGACGACGATGATGACCGCAAGAGCTATGCGATGCCTGATAAGCGTGATTTCGACAGGTACCAAGAAAGAGGACCGAAAGTTGAAGAACATGTTCCGGCTGAAGAAACCGATGAACTTCGCGTGACCCGCACACCGGATCGCAGTCGCAGAGGTCAAGTAACTACTTCGGTTGAGGGCAGCGATATTCACAGAGGCGTTCTAGATATTCACCCTGAAGGCACATACGGCTTCATACGTCAGAAGGAATTCAAATACGGCGAAGAAGATATTTATGTCAGCATCAGCCAAATCAAAAAATTCTCGCTTCGCACAGGCGACCTAGTGGAAGGCGTCATCCGTCCTCCACGCGATCAAGAACGCTACAAAAGCCTTGTTAAGATCGAACGAATAAACGGATATCGCCCCGAAGACTATAGGACACCAAAACCGTTTGAGAAGCTGATTCCGATTTATCCCGACCAGCGCTTGTTTCTCGAAAGCGAGCAGTTTGAAACAAGCACTCGTTTGCTTGACCTATTCAGCCCGATCGGACGCGGACAGAGATGCATCATCGTTGCCAAGCCCAAAGCCGGTAAAACAGTGATGCTGAAAAAAATTGCTGCGGCGATAGCCAAGAACCATCCTGAAGTCGAGCTTATCGCTTTGCTTATCGACGAACGTCCGGAAGAAGTAACCGATTTCGAGCGCAATATTGACGGAATGGTAATCTCGTCAACTTTCGATGAGAAACCTGAAAACCACATCCAAACTGCCGAATT
>CAZRQJ010000118.1:0-7554 GCA_964602075.1 uncultured Planctomycetia bacterium | reverse complement strand
ATCGACGCGCAGACTTTTTACGAAAATGTGTTTTACGCGGTTAAAGCAAGAAACGAGCTTCCTTGGGCAAAGGACGTTAGCGAATCGGACTTTTTCAATTTCGTTCTTTCGCAGCGTGGAACAGGCGAACCGCTCCAGAGATGGCGTAGGCACTTTTACGACGCACTTAATCCGGAGGTTGCCGGGCTTGCGAAAGATTATCTGAAAACCGCAATGGAAGTCGCGGGAAACGCGTACGAAGACTATTTTCAGTACGAAGGCGACACTACATGGGAGGACTTCGGGTTACTCACTTCCCTTGCGGTGCACGAAGGGCGCTGCGAAGACTGCAGCAATGTGCTCAACGCAATGTATTGGACGATTGGCATTCCAGCATGTCAGACATACACACCATATTGGGGACACGCGGACGGAAACCATGCATGGACGTGGGTGCGTGGTATGGGTGATCCTCCGGGAGACGGGCATGGAGCAGTGAAGGTATACGTCAAGACCTGGGACGGACCGCTTGATGTTACACCGGAGTACACACCCGTGACGAAGCTTGAAGTGGAAACACAATCGGTATCGACCGAGCCAGCCGAACTGAAGGTGTGGAATCTTGGCGAATGGCGGACGGTCGCGAAATCCACAATCAAGAACGGCAAGGTTATGTTCGACAATGTCGGATGCAGCCGCGACTTCGCACTGCTTATATCCATACCGGGAGACACCGACCGTGTTGCGGACGTTCGTTCAGACGAAAGCGTCGGTTTGTTCATAGGCTCACAGGATGCCGCAACTGCCTTCCCGGTCGCCTTCTCGCAAATCGAAGGACTCGGGACGTTCGCAGCCAATACCGAATATACAGTCGTGAGCTGGACAAATTCCGGCTGGGAGAAACTACCCATTTTCAATACAGACATTGGCGAACATGGATTCATTGCAACAGCCCAGTGCCTTTACAGGATTACCGGCGAAGGCATAGCCGATAGACCGTTCGCAGTGGAAATGGACGGCGAAAGCGGTAAAATGGTGGTTTCGGTGCGGTAGCTATGAATTAGCTCTAACTTAGTTTAATGAGTCGGGCAAAGATAGATAAGTCCAATCGAGGCTTGGATACACCAAGTCGGGAAAGTGCGTGTGTCGTGCCCGGAAGAAACTATGTTTTCAGCTTAAAAGTGTCCAACTCAAGGGGTGCAGTCCATACTACTCATTGCTTGTTACCCTAATTCCACGATAGCTTTCGCTAATGTTATGATAAGAAACAAAAAGGCGATGATATCTCACCGCCTTTTCTTCAATTACAAGTTTTAAACATTGGTGGTTGTCGATAAACGGTTTACCGACCGCGCCATGCCGCTGAATCGCTTACGTTAAGCTCTCCTAATACAACAAGAACTTCCTTTGCAGGTGCTTTTCCTTGAGGATACACCGTCAATGTTATCTTGTCGCCGATGTTGAACTTTTGAATTTCTTCGATTAGTTCGTTTCCGTTTGTCACTTTGACATCGTTTACCTCGGTTATCACATCGCCGGCTTTCAATCCTGCTTTAGAGCCCGGCATGTCTTTCGTCACTTCTCTAACTAGAACGCCAACCTTTACATCGTATGTGTATTGAGCTGCCCATTCTTCGGTTAAAGGCTCTACCATAACACCCATACCGGGATAACGCACGTCTCCATTTCTTATGATACTTTCGACCGAGCGTTTAATGCTGTTAATCGGGATAGCGAATCCAATGCGATCAGCACCGTTAATAATCGCTTGATTGACGCCTATTACTTCACCTCTAGCGTTCAACAGCGGACCGCCGGAGTTTCCCGGGTGAATCGCGGCATCGGTTTGAACCAGTTCTCGATTTGATCGCGGATCGTCGCCCATGTTTATATCCTGCGGAAGCCTCCCGATTGCGCTGACAATTCCCGATGTAACCGTGTGCTTCAAACCGAACGGGCTGCCTATCGCAATTGCTGGTTCCCCCGGACGTATCGCATCGCTGTCGCCAAGTTGAGCAAATGACAAATTCTTTGCGTCGATTTTGATGACAGCAATATCTTTCATGTCGTCGCGGCCTATAAGTTGCCCTGTGTATTCTGTGCCGTCTTCAAGCGTTACTGTGAATTTGTCGAAATCCGCAACAACATGAGCGTTCGTAACTATGTATCCGTCAGCGCTGATAATAAACCCGCTTCCTTCGCCCACACGCGGTACATTGAATTCGTGGTACTGACGTAAGGCATCTTCGTCGAAATTGAAACCCTGCCCTTCAAAAAAGTCGCGAAATTGCTGAAACGGATCTGATTGACCCCGCCTGTTGGGGTCAAGATTCTTATACACTTCGCCGTTATCGGTGTTGGGTTTTGGTTCAACTTTCGGTACTGTTTCAGAACGAATGTTGACAACAAAAGGAAGTGACTTCTCTGCGAGATCCGCTATCCAGTAAACTTCGCTTGGAGCTTGGTAACTCTGCGACCGAACATTACTCGGATTTAACACAGCATTCTCGTAACTCGCTGGCACGGGACGACCGGATGAACTCGTCCAAATAACAGTCTGCTTCCCCGTTCCTTTCCAAACTATGTATCCGAATTGGGCGATAATTACTATAAACAGCAAAACCACTAACACTTTCCAAGAGCCGGAAAGCCCTTTCACTTTGATTTCGCTTACTTTACCTAACTCATCTTTGCCGTATTCCATAAAGAACACCTCTTAACCTAGTTATAATCCCAAAATGGAATCGTTGTTGATAGACGTATGAATAGCGATTGTGTTCGTATTCAACATACATAACTAACAGACATGTTTCTATACCCGGTATAGACTGCTTTTTCATAAGAACATACCCGTCGCAAGCATAAAAAGAGACGCACCAAGCCCAATAATTAAGTTATCATCGAGCGGTGTATTCAAACTTTCTATCACTGCAACCGCAAGAGAGAGTGCGATTGCTTGGTAAACAAGGATCGGAGAAATAGTTACGCCACACCATTCAAACGCAATAAACAACGCCAAAAATGCTCCGATAAAACAGGCAAACGTCCCCTGTAGTTTCTTCTTCCTGTTCCAAGGCACAGGCATAGATGATGGACCGCCAACAGTTGCAGATAAACCGTCACTCAAAGCTAGCACGAGCCATGTCGCAAAAGTAATCTCCGGATGTTTGTAAAAAACTAAACTTACCGCAAAGATGGTTCCGAAGTAATAACGGACTCCCCAAAGCACTCCATCGCGCAATTCCGTCGCGCGCGCCATCGAACTCACAAAAGGATAGTAAGGGCGAAGTATCCATGCCGCTAACGCCAGAATTCCGGTAAATACAACATGAAAAGGCGCGGGCAGGAATTTGATTAAAAACGCAAGCGAGCCAAGCGCAATGTGAGTCCCTTTGCGCAGATAATGCTTATAAATCACACTAGATTCGACAGGTTGAACCACAGTTTGATTATAGCTTTAAGTTCTGTAAATCCTCGAATTCACCGCTAACACGACTATTACTTCAAGAAGACTTTATCGGGTCTGACTACCCATATGTCCGGTTGAGTTTGACGTTCGCAGGTCAGACAACTTGCAATCAGCCTTCCATCCTCTAGAACGGCATAAATTTGGCTTTGACCGCAGTCGCTATCAGTCACTTCTTTTGGTAGGCGGACGGACTGAACGAACACAGGCAAACCGTTCGCCAAAACCTGCGCTTCTTCAAGATACAAAACGATTTTGTGGTTGTTGCGTATCACGGAAGACATTGGATAAAGGTAGTCACTTACGGCTGACTCTAAGTTGCTCCGCAAAGCGTCAGTTAGAGTTTCGAGATCGACCGCTTGATTAAACTTAAAAGGTCCGACGCGCGTTCGCATCAGCTTTGCAACAACCCCTCCGCATTTAGCACTCTCTCCCAAATCGCGCGCTATCGCGCGAACGTACGTTCCTGTCTCGCACTCGATAAACACTTCCGCAAACAGAATTGGTATTGACACATCAGCATCTACAAACAGCTGAAGTTTTGGCAAATCGAATTCATTGTGAGTTTTTGGCGGTGATGAGTTTTCACTTACTACTCTCGTGTCTTTCCCGTAGTAATAATGAAACTTAAGAATTTCAAAGCGATTAATTCTGACGACTCTGGGCTTTAACTCGACCTTTTCGGCATTGATAACGTACTTATAGAGTTCCCTGCCATCAACTTTGACGTTTGAATAAGCAGGAGGTATCTGTTCGATATCCCCAATGAATCTGCTTGATAACTCGACCAAAGTTGCTGCTAACAAAGCGGCTTGCTCAAATGAATGAGGAGGTGCGACTTGCGACATCTCGCTGCTGAAATCTAGAGTTGGAGTGTTAACACCAAACGCTATATATGAATAATAGTCCTTCGTGAAATCGGAAAGCGCATCGAATAATCGCGTAGCACGCCCGACTCCAATCGGCAACACTCCAACAGCCGGTTTGTCAATTACACCGGCATGTCCAACTTTCACTCGTTTACCCAAAAGCGGACGAATATGCCGTATCACGTCGAAACTCGTGATACCGGCAGGTTTGATTACGTTAAAAAAACCATCAATCGAATTTAACACAATTGGATTATACAATTCATAAGTTGTTTCGTGCACTTAAAGAGCGCATGTAGTTATTACCTCGCTTTTATTGATGCGATTGTCGAATACTTTATCATAACAGCACCTGTTTAGATTATCTCTACACCGAAAACATTGCTGAATGAGTTAACCAACGGCTTTCTGAAATCGCTTAATGCCAGCTCTTTCTTTTGCAGCAAGCCCGCAAGCGAGCATACAGTATGGTCACGGATACCGCAAGGGACTATCAGCTCAAAGTGACTTAAAATTGGATTAACATTAAAGGCAAAGCCATGAAATGTAACCCACTTTTTAACCGCTATACCAATAGCAGCAACTTTTGAATCACCCACAAATACGCCTGTCAAACCTTCGATACGGCGACCAACCAACTCAAAATTTTTCAGGGCTTCTATCAGAACTTCTTCCAGTAAACGTAGATATTCGTGAAGGTTAATATCAAATTCACGTAGATTGATTATTGGATAACCAACTTGCTGACCTGGACCGTGGTAGGTTACATCTCCGCCGCGTTCAATCTCGAAAACTTCGACTCCAATTCGTAAAAGGGCATCTCGTGCAGCAAGTATGTTATCGCTATTCGCGCTGCGCCCAAGAGTTATCACAGGATTATGCTCAACCAAAAGTAGCGTATCACCGATTTCGCCGGCAATTCGTTTTGCTAAATACTCGCGCTGGAGGACGAGGGCATCACAATACGGCATCCTTCCAAGATCAATCAAGGCAACTCTGCGTTTGTTCATTAAGTACTCAAAATAACAATCATAAACGTAGATTATAGAACTTGAGGCATAATGCGGCAATGTGTAACGAGGAGTGTTATACTTATCATGGTGCAGGCAACATTTATGGAGTGAGGCGAAATGAGTATTAATCGTGTTCTTGCAGTATTTTTAGTTGGATTTGCGCTATTGGTGCTGACACCGGCAATAGCGGCTGATGCAACCGCGCCTGATTTCACGCTAAAGAACTTAGCGGGAAAAAACGTGAAATTGTCCGATATCCTTAAAAACAATGAACTTGTAATGATCGACTTCTTCTTTGTCGGTTGCAAGCCTTGCGCGGAGTACATGGAATATTTTGACGGGTTTGAGGAAGAATTCGGTCCAAGAGGCTTCAAAATTCTTGCAGTCAATACAGATCCGCAACAAGAATCAGGCAAAGTGAAACCGTTTATCGACGGACGCGGATATGAATTTACTGTTTTGCTTGATCCTACTGGCGATGTAAAAAAACGCCTACAGGTGAAAGCCGAGCCTACTACAATTCTCGTAAATAAACAGCGTGAAATTGTATATCGTCATCAGGGCTACAAGAAAGGCATCGAAGAAGAGGTTAAAGCCATTATCGACGCTAACTTACCCCCTGCAGAGTAGACCTTTTCCGATTTAGTACTTGTTTACGTGTGCTGTTTTAATCTCCTTTTCGAGGTAGCTCGATGAATGATTTCATGACTCGTATTATGTTTGTTTTGCTTTGTGGCATTGCGATATTCGTGTTGATTCTACTACCGTCTCAAGTGTTTGCTGATGAATCGGAAACACCGAAAGACGAAGCTGTGTCAGAAGAAACAAGTAATGACTTGACGCTTTTTTACTCGGGATCAAACAAAATGCAGTACACAGACGACAAGATCAGCGGGAAAACAAAGTTCGAAAACGAGTTCGTTCTTAATCTTGGATATAGCGATTATTCCGCGTACTTCAGAGTTTCAAATGATCTTTCGTTTCCAAATGCAAGCAAAGACTACGAAATCGAAAAAAGCACACTACGTTGGTATGGCACAGACCTAACGGTTACCGCCGGCGACTTTAGCGCTACGTTTGCAAAAGGTCTAGCGCTCAACGCTTTCGAGTCACCAGAAGTGGATTTCGATACAGAACTACGCGGCGGCATGGTATCCGCCGAGTTCGACTGGGTCACGCTTACGGCTCTCTATGGTTTAAACGAAGCTAATGACTACTCACAAAACGATCGAGTTACAGGGTTCCGCTCCGAATTTCATATCGGCGAGGACGCGAATATCGCCGGAACTTATGTTGAAGTAGAGGATTTCCAAGGTGCGCTGCAAGGCTACTGGGACACAAAAATTACCGGAGTTGACGGCTCTGTCGATGTAGGTCCTGTAACTGTCGGAGCAGAATATGTTAGATACGATAGAGACGAAAACGATCCGATTGACGACGGAAACGGCATAATCGGCTGGTTATCCTATTCGGGAAACGACTGGAGTATCTACGGTGGTATGTACGAATACAACCGGATCGGCTCTCCGTATGCAGTTCCTGCATCGTTCAAAGAACATCCTGAAAAAGCCGTTAGCGATCCTTGGGACGAGAAGGGTTACGGCGCTCGTTTTACATGGTCTCCTAAAGATTGGGGCAGCATTGACTTGAACTATGCTCAATCAAACAGAAGCCTTAGAGGTTTACCATACACTGAAGCGTTGTTTACATGGACTCTCCCGCCAACATCACAAAATAGCTTTATCATCGAGAATCGTTATGTTTATGAGATAATCGGAAAAGAAAACGCTACGATTATTGAATGGCAACGAATCTTGAACGATGAATGGACATCGTCTGTAACAGCTCAACATGTTTATGTTGAAGATACATTTGGTGTTCACAAAGAACATCTTTTAGCCCTCGGCGTAGATTACGATCACCAGTTTTCGGCAACGTATGAATACGAACATGCAGCGTTTAGGATTCCGTTACAAAACAGATGGGATAAGATTACTTTACGTTACAACGATCCAAGTTCCGTTTTCGATGTGCAACTCGCATATGGATCGCAACGCGAAGGATTCAAATGTTCAGGAGGCGCGTGCCAACTGCTTCCAGCGTTCAAGGGTGTTGAACTGACAGTCAATTTCTACTTTTAAGCGCTCGCCATAAAGAAGACGATACCTGTTTATTTTGCTATGCGTATCTACGAACACTAGATAGTAATTAGTGGAGAAGCTATTCG
>CAZRQJ010000117.1:0-7587 GCA_964602075.1 uncultured Planctomycetia bacterium | reverse complement strand
TCTCAACCGAAATGGAGTTTGATTTGAAGTCGTCGAGCGTTGTAATGACTGGCGGTGGCGCACTCAATCACGCACTAGTCGCATCTTTGTCGCGCCGCCTTAACCATCCGATTGTCGTTCCGAATCGTTCACAACTGGCGGGTGCACTCGGCGTAGCGCTTTTCGCTCGTGACAGCGTAAGCGCGAAATGAAAGACATGCAGTTTTTTGTCTTGTGATTGTTGATGATGTTTTGCCGTTTGTTCCTACATAGTTCTTCGCTGTAACTTTTGTCTTATGAACACTGCGACACTGTTCATAACGAGAAGCACAACGAGCAGTACAAGTATGCCCAACGCTGCAAGCTCTTGAAATTCAGCCGACGGCATGGAAGCCCAGTTGTAAATCTGTATCGGGAGAACTGTGAAGTCATCCATAGGGCTCTTCGGAAGGAACGCTACAAAACTCAACGCTCCAATCATAATCATAGGCGCTGTTTCGCCGATAGCGCGGCTCATCGCAAGAATAATTCCGGTAAGAATGCCCGGCATTGCAATCGGCAATATATGATGGCGTACAACCTGCCAGCGTGTCGCTCCAAGCGCATATGCTCCCAATCGTATTGAACCCGGCACTGCTTTTATAGCTTCACGAGCGGCGATAATGATAACGGGCATAATAAGCAAACTCATAGTTGCAGATCCGGCGAGTACAGTGCGTCCAAGTCCAAATCCGCGTACAAACATCGCCAGACCGAGTATGCCATAAACGATCGACGGTACACCCGCAAGGTTGGAGATGTTAATCTCGATCATTCGACTGAAACGATTTTTTACCGCATACTCCTCAAGGTAAACCGCAGCGGCAATGCCTATTGGCACAGCTATCAGCGCCGTAAATACTAGAAGCCACAACGATCCTACTAAAGCAGCATACACACCCGCTTTTGTATAGTAGCGCGATGGAAAGCTCGTTAAGAACTTTTTCGCAACCTCGAATCCAACAGCGACTCTCTGTCCGAAAGTTGGATTCATATTCAGCGGCGCGAAAAAATTCGGGTCAGCTAGAAACTTAGAGTGGAGGTAGTCCATTTCCCAGTCGAGCCGCATACCGTCGGTTACTGGTACGCCGTTTGCTGCTAGCCGCTTTTCTTTTTTTAATACTTTGTCCTTTAGTCCTTGAGAGATTTCTGGGTAATCTCGATCTATACGCGATTTGAAAGCTGAATCGTTATCGTATAAGTGTACGAACAATCTCGGTCCATCTGCCGAGCGTTTGTTAATCCAATGGAGACTATCCGTCGCAACATCCCAAAGCAGCACAACGAGCATTGTTATGCCGAACATAGTGCCTAAGAAACACAGGTAGAAAAACACGCTGCCCTTTTTTCGGCGCTGTTTGATGTTGTCACGGAACCGGGCGTCAGAGTGAGTGATTTTTGTTGTGGCGCTGGAATCAGCGTTCATTGGCGTCATTCGTACACCTCCCTAAAACGCAGAACGACTTTGTGTGCTATGAAGTTCAGGAAGAGTGTTATCGCAAAAAGAAGCGCGCCAACGGCGAATATTGTCTGATACTCGACGCTGAACGCCGGTGTGTCGCCAAGACTGACATTTACGATGTAAGCCGTCATAGTCTGAACGGGGCCAAACGGATTGAGCGACATTGACGGATTTGCGCCAGCTGCAAGCACAACCGCCATCGTTTCGCCAATAGCGCGTGATAGCGCGATTATGAAACTTGCAAGTACGCCCGAAAGCGCAGCCGGCAAAAGAACTTGCGTAGAAACCTCAAACTTAGTTGCGCCCATCGCATAGCCGCCTTGGCGAAGCGAATCCGGCACGGCTTGAAACGCATCGTCGCATAACGATGCAACCATCGGCAGAATCATGATCCCAACAACTATCGCCGCGCTAGCCGCGTTGAACACTTGTACACCGCCGCTTTCAGGCGCGAGTTTGAGCAGTATCGGATTGAGCAGAGTTTTCATAAGCGGAGTGACGAAAGTCAATGCAAAATAGCCGTAAACGACTGTGGGTATGCCTGCGAGTATTTCGAGTACGGGTTTTATTGTCGAGCGCGTCTTGCGGCTCGCATATTCGCTTAAATAGAAAGCCGTAAGCAGACCCAACGGAATAGCGACTATTGCAGCGCCGAAAGTTACAACGAGCGTCCCGACGACAAGCGGAAGAACGCCGAAATACTGCGGAGCGATTAATGGCGCCCATCGTGTCCCTGTCAAGAATTCGAGAATGTTAACGCGAGCGCTAGCGCTTTCACCCGATTCAATCGGCATAGTGAAGAAAACGTAGGTTTCCTTGAGAAGTATGAGAATGATTGCAACGGTCGTCGCAACAGTAATCAGCGCGCATAGAAACAGGAACCACTTTATGAGTTCCTCCATCCATCGCGGCTTACGACGGCGTAAAACTATCTTGCTAAAAGGTTGACTGTTCACCAGAGTAACGATAAAGACGAATTGTTAAGAGAATGTTAAGCGAGGGGATGAATCAACAAAATCGTTCCTCTTTCACATTTTTAAGCAATATCAGCCCTACAGCGAAATAGATGATTAAACTTGCAAGAATGAACTGATGCGCCAGCGCTTCGGCTGCGTGTTCACCTAGACCGGCTTTGTACGCGTTGAACACGATATCACGAATTATACCGCCTGCGATAATAGGAGCGATAATCTGCGGCAGAAGCGTCGTCACATCCCATATACCCATATAACTTCCGGCGCGATCCTTCGGCATAAGTGTGCAGGCGAACGCCCAATCCGCAGCGAGAAACGCTCCCCAGCCGACGCCTAAAACCGCTCCCGAGCATATAGCGACCCATACGTTCGATGTGAATATCAGTGGAATTACCATTACCCCAGCGATAATCATACCGCCGATGATGACAGCTTTTTTACCGTACTTATCGGCAAGAGGCGCGCTGGCGAGATTACCAACAAGTCCTCCGAGTATAAAAAAGACAAGCATCGACGGTGTTACAAGACCTAAAAACGAGCCAATTTTTTCTTGCGCTATTCCTATTGAAGCAAGCCAAGCCTCTCGGTCGAGGTTGATTTCCGTGTAGTACATTACGAACGTCAAAAACGAGTGATAGCCGAGAAAAACTGTGAAACGCGACAGCGCGAGCCATACGAAATTCGGGTGCTTGCGTAATTCCACTTTTTTGTAGTCGCTAACGATGCAGCCTAAAATAGTAGGCGCAGTCTTTGCAAACTTGATGACGGTTCCCGGCATAATCGCAATCGATTTAACAGCGCCGGACAACGCCTCGCGCGCCGCCTGCGCCCATTTCTTTTCATCTATGCCATATACGACAATAAGCATAGTGATAATGAGAATGACGATGTACGACGGCAGCAAAAACTCTCTATATCCCGACTCGGTATCCTTGCCGTATATTATTGTTATGGCGAGCAGCGACAGCAAACCAAGCATGTTGCCCGAAAGGTGAAGCACACCCATAACGCTCCCTGCGTACGCGTGTTGGATTCTCGGAACGAGATCGGGAAGAAGCGACTGAAACGGCACGCTTGCGACGTTCAGCGTATATTCGATAAGAAGGTATGCCGACAGCAGCCACCAATACTGCGGCGCAAGCATAAACATCACGATTGCAGCGCAACCGCTTATCACACCGAATATGATGAACGGACGGCGCTTGCCCAATTTTGAGTAAGCGTGGTCGCTTATAAAACCGACGGTCAGCTGTGTTGCGATAACGACAAAGCTGCCAAGCCCTTTGATAAGACTTAAATAACCGCCGAGGGAATCAAGAGGCACAAACTCACGTACCTTGCCGGGAAGTACTATGAGCATCGCGCTTGTCCAGAAAAACTGCAGTCCGAACCAAAACGCGGACATGCGCAAAAGCTGCGCTCTGGACAACCTCTCCGGCGGACGATGATGACAATAATTATCGACACTCGAATCCATCGAGGGGATTATATGCGCTATGCAGTTTATTTGATTTATCGAATCTTGCGCGCATCCTTTTTTTTTATCAATCGCCAAAGTTTCACTTAAATCGATGCTGAATAATCTACATAAAAAAAATGTTGAAAACTTGTTGAAAAGTTGTTGAAAACCTATTGACAAGCTGTCAAGCCGAATATATTATTACGCTACCTTTTTCCGTTAGGAGTTACTTATGGCTGACAAGAAAGCAGGCAAGTCTGGCGCAAAGACTGCTGCTCCAGCTAAGGCACCTGCAAAGGCGCCGGCTAAGGGTGGCAAGAAGAAGTAGTCAACTTACGTCGTTCGACGGCGATTAGTTTAGTAGTTGTAGTTCCGAAACCGTGTAGATGTGTCGGTAACGTTGTTTGTCGAAGTCGGGTCAACCGACGATTGTTAACAGTTAAGGCCGTTCCTTTGTGGGGCGGCCGTTTTTTTATGCAATTCAAGTTGTAATACGTTTGGTACAACGCGTTTCGGTAGATAGCTGGACTTCTTGGGAAAGCGCAGGAGATCGTCTTACTAACTACAGTTTATACTCCAGTTTCGGGACAGCCTTATAGCCGTAGCTCAAGATGCCGCCGTTGCCGATGCTCATGATTTTGCGGAATTCGAGTGTTACTTCCATCCCGATTTCAACCTTGGTGTGGTCACAGTCAGTCATCATCGCGAATATCTTCGTGCCGTCAGCAAGCTCGATAATCGCGTTGACATACGGTGTCTCGTCCTTGAATTGACTGGGCCCAACGTGAATGACCGTGTAGGTGAGCACTTTGCCGTGATCGGGAAGTCTGACCGTTTCGAATTCGCAACCGCAATCGGCGCATGCGTCGACGAACGCGCCGCACGTAAGGCGAGGCGGAAAAAAAGTTTTACCGCACTTGTCGCACTTCGCAGCTTCGAGTCTATAACGCTGTGCGACGGATCTGTGATATCTGGGTGGTGTCTGCATCTGCATTTATATCGCCTCCAAAATCGTCACGACACTGCTTCCGCCAGTGCCGCCCATGTTTTGCGCTAGTCCGCAGGTTGCGCCGACAACCTGACGTTCGCCGGCCACGTTGCGAAGCTGCGTGACAAGTTCGTATATCTGTGCAACGCCGGTAGCGCCCACTGGATGCCCTTTGCTTTTTAGACCGCCGGATACGTTCACGGGCGTCCTGCCTCCGCGCCGCGTATCGCCCGCAAGGGTTGCCGGTCCTGCTTCTCCCGGTTTGAAGAATCTCATCGCTTCGAGAACGCAAATCTCCGCAATCGTGAAGCAGTCGTGCACTTCGATAAGGTTGATATCGTTGTGAGACTTGCCGGATTTTGCAAACGCGCGTTCCGCCGCGATACGAACCGCGTCAAGCGCACAGAAATCAGCACGGTCGGCAAGCTGAATAGTGTCTGTCGCGTGCCCGATTCCCGAAATCTTGACAATCGGCTTGTCCGTTAAATCCTTTGCCATTTCAAGAGGGCAGAGAATCACGGCAGCCGCGCCGTCAGTAATCGGGCTGCAGTCGAGAATGTGAAGCGGGTCGGCAACCATCACACTTTGCAAAACGCTGTCGCGTGTGATTTCCATCGGGAATTGCGCATTTGGATTTTTCGAGCCGTGCCAGTGGTTTTTCGTCGCGACTTCAGCAAGCATCTCGCTCGTTGTGCCGTAACGACGCATGTGGTCGCGCGCTATGAGCGCATAAAGACCGGGGAATGTCGCACCGTTGAACGCTTCGTATTCCATATCGGCAGCCGTTGACAGCGCATAGGTCGCTTCGTCGCCGCCAACATCCGTCATTTTCTCTACACCGCCGACAAGCACGATATCGCTCTCTCCGCTTGCCACGTCGAGCCATCCGCAGCGTAATGCGACGCCACCCGATGCGCACGCGCTTTCAACACGCGTCGCGCTAATGGGACAAATGCCGAGATAATCCGCAAGGAGACTCGCGAGATGCTCCTGCCCAGCAAAAATTCCGCTCGACATGCATCCGACATACATCGAGTCGAGTTTTTTTACACCGGCATCCCTAATCGCCGGAAGCGCCGCCTCGACGAATATATCGCGAAGCGAACTGCCCCAGAGTTCGCCCCACCTGTTCATTCCGATTCCGATAATCGCTACGTCTCTCATTTCGTCCTCCTAATCCTCGATCCGCCTAATTTTGTCGCGGAACTTCGCGTAAGTGCCATATTCGAGGTATGTCTTGTTCTGATCGAGCATCGCACGCGTGTGGTCGGTCTTGTTTTGCACTTCGAGAATGCGGTCGGTCACTGTGTAAATGAACGCATCGCTGCCAGCGCCGCTGCCATAACTCACCATCAGTATCTTTTCGCCGGGTTTCGCAACGTCGAGAATTGCTGTAAGGCCGATTGGCGATGCGCCGCTGTATGTGTTTCCAAGCCAAGGCACAAGCCAGCCTGTAAGGTTCTGCTCTTTCGTGAATCCCAGCAATTGCGCCGTCCGCATCGGGAATTTGCCGTTCGGCTGGTGGAATACACAGTGGGCAAAATCGCTCGGTTTCAATCCCGCCATTTCCATTATCTTCTTCCCAGCCGGAATGATAGTAGCAAAATAAGCGGGTTCGCCCGTGAAACGCGACGCGTGGCGCGGGTAATGCTCATATTCGCGCCGCCAGAAGTCCGGCGTGTCTGTCGTCCACGAGTATGTGTAGTCAATCGTAGCTACCTCGTTGCCTTCACCGATAATGAACGCCGCAGCACCGGCGCTAGCGCTGTATTCGAGCGCGTCACCTGGCGCACCCTGTGACGTGTCTGCGCTGATAGCAAGAGCATATTTGACCGTGCCTGCCTTCACCTGACTGTAACCGACAAATATCGTTTCGCTGCCTGCCTTACAGGCAAACTCAAAGTCCGCGACATGCACAGAAGGACCGCAACCGATTACATCCGTAACAACAGTGCCAGAAGGCTTGACCGCATACGGATGTGACTCGCTTCCGATATAGAGCGAGCCGATTTCCTGCGGGTCGATGCCTGCACGAATGAGCGCACGTTTAGCTGCTTCTGCGGACAGCGTGATCGTGTCCTGATCGGGCGCGGGTACGCTCTTTTCAAAGAGTTGAAGCCCTCGCTTGTAACTTGGAGCGTCAGCGCCCCACACCTTGGCGATTTCCTCGACCTTGATGCGGTATCGTGGCATGTGCGCTCCCCAACCGATTATTCCAGCCATGATTCAACCTCTCAAAGGGGAATATATGAAAAACTTGTGAAAGTAATTAAGATTATAAATGCCCAACGCCGCTCTGTCAATGAATTGAGCGTTTCACAAACAAAGAATAATGACTCGTTTGATAAGATCGTTCATCGTCAACTTACGTTACTGTATTCTCCTGTTGTTAGTACCTGTTTCAAATGTTTACGCACAAGATCAAGGCTGCGCTATACCTGTCGAACCATTCGGTATTGGTTGCCACGATTTATTACGAAAAAAAAACGACTTTTTATTTTTTTACATATAAAATCGTTGACAAACGCGTTTTGAGCGGGTAACATACAAATCGGTCGAGGTTTGCGGCGTTTGGCGCGCAAACCTTTTTTGTAATTATCTAATTTTTCAAGGAGGCAGACGACATGAGAAAAGGCTTTACGCTTATCGAACTTTTAGTCGTCATCGTGATCATCGGTATCCTTGC
>CAZRQJ010000116.1:0-7623 GCA_964602075.1 uncultured Planctomycetia bacterium | reverse complement strand
GATAAGACAAGTTCACGTGCTACATCGAATACTTCGGCGGACGATGTTAACGAAGGCGATAGCTTGAGCGGATATTCGGAGCGCAACGAAGATCGGGAGCGAATGGATGGCGGATAGCGGGAAACCTGTCGATTCTAGCGAAGATCTTTCCGACAACTTAGGCTGCTGGGCGAAATTCAAACCCCATCTCGTTGAACTTCGCTATCGCATCGTCTGTGTCGCGTTGTTTCTTATTTTTTCTGTTGTTACGGCTTTTGTGTTTGCTCGTAAAATATACAACTATTGTATTTACCCGCTGCCGCAAGGAACGACGCTGCATTTTTTCGCTCCAACTGAAGCGTTCTTTACGGATATGAAAATCGCCGTTGTTGCTGGAGTTGTTATATCCATCCCGTTTTTGTTTTTCCACATCTGGCGGTTTGTTGCGCCCGGTCTCACAAGTTCCGAGCGTCGCGTCGTCAAAGCGATTCTTCCTTGGATATTCATCCTTTTCATGTGCGGGGCAGCGTTCACTTTTTTTATTGTCGTACCAGCCGGTCTTGGTATTCTTCTTAATTGGGGAGGCGATAGATTGACTCCCGTTATTTCAGTCGGGCGATATTTCGGTTTTCTATTCGGACTTCTGATTGCTGGCGGGGTTTTATTTGAGCTTCCCGTTCTGCTTGCCGGGTTGGCGAGGCTGGGTTTGATTACGAGCGCTATTTTAGTCAAGCAATTCAAATCAGACGTAGTTATCATTCTAATACTTGCGGCGCTTCTAACTCCAAGTCCGGACGCATTCACAATGTTGCTGCTTGCCGTACCGATTATTCTGCTCTATTTAATCAGCATAATCATCGTCAGCGCTATTAAACCAATTGGTAGCGAGTCGATGGAAAAGCCTAAGTGACAGAATGAGCGGAACATTATATTTAATGTTACGTCTATAAAAAATGGTATAAATTTTTTTTCTGAATGGGTAGTATAAAAAGCTGCTCAAGGGGTTCGCGATGAAGGGAAGGATTGCCATTCTTGTTGTTTTGTTTGTTATCGCGTGTGTCACGCCCGCGTGGAGCGCGCACAAAGGCGACATTTCGATGTCGGTCGAGATAACTGGCATGCAGGATATGATGGCGCTTCTAATGAAGGGCATTGCTTCGGATTTTGGCGCAGACGTTCCGAGCGACATTCAATCGCAGTTAGGCTCTACCGAGATGCCCGGCAAGATAACGATTAGCGGCGGGATAACGATACAAGACGACAACATTCGTATCAGTCTCAACGACCCGTTTGGCGACGCGCTCGGTATGGAATCTGGTGCCGCGATTGAACTAATGATTAACTCGCAAGACGGCTTCCTCTATATGTACTACCCCGACACGCTCAACGGTCACAAGGTAGATTTGTCAAAAATGAAGGCTGGCGGACTTGCTGAAAGCGGTGGACTCCTTGGCAATAGAAATTATGACGAAATCCTCAAATCCAACAAAGACAACGTTCGTAAAGTAGGCTCGAAAGTGGTTTTCGGCTATCAGTGCACCGGTTACACGGTTAAGCTAAACGGTCCGCAAGGCGCATCGATCGAAGCCGATATGTGGGTATCGGACGAGTTAGGCTTTCCAATTGCGGTAAGAACGCGTATGTCGGGTATGAATATGATGTGGGAGATACATAATCTGCAGCGGACGACGGATAAAGCGGTATCGTTTTTTCGACCGCCTAACGGCGCATCCATTTCCGAGATGAGCGCCGACAGTTTACTTTCCGTAGCAGGCGGGATTGGGGCTAGATAAATGGGGATTAGATGACAACTAAAGAGAAAAAAGCTGAAGTTCAAGATAGAGACGATCAGTATTTGGATAACGCTCTCTTGCAGTACTTAGGATTCATCAGCACGGTGAATTTGCTTACGCGCGAAGAGGAACACTATCTGCTTTCTACATATCACGATCGGAGCATAACCGAAGAGGAAAGACTCGATGTCCGTGAGAAGATCATCAACGCTAACCTTCGCCTAGTAGTTTCAATAGCGAAGCGTTATCGTATGCTCAACGTTCCCCTAACCGACCTAATCGGCGAGGGAAATCTCGGTTTGATTCGCGCGATTGAAAAGTTCGATCCGACAACTCCGTTCAAGTTTTCTACATACGCTACGTGGTGGATAAAGCAACGAATACTGCGTTTCATATCAAAAAATCAAAGTCAAATCAGGATTCCAGAGCACGTTCTAGATGTTATGTCCAAACTTAAGCGCGCTACACACGAGTTTCGCAGCATTCATCATCGCGAACCTACAACTCATGAATTGTCCGAGGCGAGCGGATTCAGCGAGGAAGATATTGAAAAATATACCAACCTAATTCCTTACGTTCAAAGTCTTGACACAGGTTTTGAACACAGCGATGGCAGTTCGAACGATGAGCAGCGAGATTTGAAGAATAAAATCACGGCGAACGCTGAAGACATATTCGTCGAAACGATAAATCAACTTGAAGTACAACACCTCTTGAGCATCCTCGATGATAAAGAGCGTTATGTGATTATGCGGCGATTTGGACTTGAACCTACGGGCGAGCGCAGTATGGGGAACGTGATTACACTTGAGCAGATCGGTATTGAATTGCGCATGAGTCGAGAGCGCATACGCCAAATAGAGACCAAAGCGATTAACAAGATGAAACGAGCTGTGAAACTCTTAAGAATGCGTCGTTATCCCACCTATGATAAATAAATTGTGTGAATTCAGAATAAGTGGTGTATTAATTCTATCTCGTTTTCGAGTTAATGATTGTTAAGGTGAACTTATGGTTTGGGCTGAAAGTTGGATCAACGGTTTGACAATTGACGATTTTGTCGATTCGATGTCAAACAGACAAGACGAATATTTAGACTCTATTGTCGAATTTGAGCCGGATATCGACATAATTGAGTCCGTACTAAACTGGAAATCCTGTGTCAAAGTTGGGATTATCACTGAAGACTGGTGCGGAGATGCAGCGAACTATCTTCCTCCGTTTCTGAAGCTATTCTCGCAGACGCCACATATTGAGGTTCGTATGTTTAGGCGTGACGACAACCCTGAACTCCGCGATGCAAACTTGACAGGCGGCAAGGCAAAAATTCCAGTAGTTGTAGCGATGGATTCCGAGTTCAAAGAACTTGCACGTTTCATCGAGCGCCCTGCAGCCATCAACCGCTGGCTCGTAGAGAATCTGGGTGGGAAGCGTTGGAACGATTTAACTGAAGAAGAGCGCGCTCACTGGAAACCGATTTTTCTCGCAAAGGGCAGTGAGTTTCGTGGCATCGCTGTAAGGCAGTTAGTAGAAGCAGTCAACCGCGCATCGGCTGCCGGCGCATGATCGTTTTATTGGAGCGTTTGTGGATATCATCTTTGCAACAACGAATCCTGGAAAAAAATCCGAGTTTGAGACGATTCTTAGCGAACTGAATGTTGCATGCACCTTGTACACTCCCGATTTGCTTGGTATTGAAGGAGAAGTAGAGGAAACCGGCGTTACTTTCGCCGAAAATGCTCGCATTAAAGCACTAGAAGTTTCAAGCAGAATACATGCAACGAGAGATTTCGTAACAGCAAATGTTAACGGTGAGCTACACTCGATCAGTAATTTGACGAACGCGTTTGTAGTCGCTGAAGACAGCGGGTTAGTTGTACCAGCACTCAACGGTTTTCCCGGCATAAACTCAAAACGCATAGGGGCGACAGATACGGCTAGAATTGAGAGCGTACTTTCAGCTCTTGAATCGAAAATTACTTCGCTTGCCGATTCAGGCGGGCAAGATCGCGAAACCTTGTGCCGCGCGAAATTTGTTTGCTGCGCAGCTTTAGTTGTTAGCAGAAAGGTCGTTTTCAATACCTGCGGTGAAGTTGAGGGACAAATTATCTTTGAACCGAGTGGACATAACGGATTCGGCTACGACCCGATTTTCTACTACCCGCCGGCATCCGCCACGTTCGCGGAAATGAGTCGTGAAGAAAAGTCGCGGGTCAGCCATCGCAGGCGCGCGCTTGAAAGTGTTGTGCAATGGATAATCTTAGATAACAAGCGTTAAATATTATCGAAAAAAAACTTGTACCGATCCACAGCTTAACCGAGAATCTTCATAGCCAATCTGTTGTTTACAAGCAAGCCGATACTTGTAGGTTTTATTCCTGACTCCTCGATCTTGATAAGTCCGTTTAACTCCAACTCTCTAATTGTGATCGCAAATTTGTCTTTGTCATCGCATCTGTCTATTCGTTTTAACGTCTCGTCGTTTAATTTGACTCCGTCAACCATGCGCAGACCAAACGCAATTCGTTCACGCATTCTCCGCTCCGCGTTGAGCGATTCTTCGCGCATTCTAGGTGGGCGGTTTGTTTTTATTCTAATAAAGTACTCGTCCAACGACCGTACGTTTGTATATCTCGTTCGTTTTAAAAGACCCGACGCACCGACGCCAACCCCCAGATAACTTTCGCCGTTCCAAACAGCGACATTGTGCTCGCATACTGCGTTGTTTCTAGCATAGTTGCTTATTTCGTAGCGTTTGAAGCCATGCCGCTCAAGGCGGGATTCAACAAAATCCTGCATTTGCAGTGCTTCTTCGTCGGAAGGCAAAACAGTTTTACCAGAAGCAACGTCCGCTCCGAGTTTTGTTCCGTCTTCAGGCGTCAACTGGTAAAGCGAAATATGATCAGGCGCATACTCCATTAAACGCTCAATATCAGTGTGAAGTTCTTCTAAGGTTTGTCCCGGTATTCCATACAATAAATCGAACGACAATCGCTGGGGTCGCGAACGCTCAATCGCTTTGAGCCCTTTGCGAACCGAGCCTGAATCTATGTTGCGACCCAGAATCGTAAGCAGATGGTCGAAAGTGCTTTGTATGCCAACCGATACGCGCGTTACGCCCGCGTTGTATAGCTCGTTCAGAGTATAATCTTGAAGTGTTTCCGGATTGGCTTCAATGGTCAGCTCGTGGTTGTTCGCGAAAGTCCATTTCGCATGAAGATACTTTATCAGCCACCACAGGTAATTTGCACCGACTTGGGTAGGAGTTCCGCCCCCAATAAACACGGTTTTTAATGGTGCCGCGATTCCTTGAGCGATGTAGGATTCAAGCTCGCGATAAAGTGATATAAAATAACCTGAAGTGATCTCGTCGACGTGCTCCATCTCATCCGTCGACCAACTTAAAAAGTCGCAGTACGCACACTTGTTTTTGCAGAACGGGATATGAATGTATAAGTTCACAAGTTAAGTATAGCGCGTTACGCTTAAGATAGATACAAAGCGAGTTAAGTCAGCTTCTACAAGGATTATCTTAAGTTGCCTTGACTAAATGACGCTGTTTAGCACTCACCGGTGGTTGTGGCGAGATCGTTGAGCGTGCACTGAAATCGCCAGCTGCGCGTAAATACTGACAAACGTCTTCGCAAACACCTTTCGGTGTTTTCCCTGTGCTGCGATTGCGCCAATCATGTTCCATCCGCGTTGGTGCAGATATCCTCCAATGCAGCATTCACATCTACTTGAGTCAAAATGTAGTAAGGCATACACCTCTTATCATTAAGTTCCGTTAAGCGAATACTTCAATGAAGGGTACTACTTGAGTTAATGGCTCGACCCCTTGACTAGATTAGAAATGAACATATAATTACATTTTCTTATGAAATCGGCAATACAAACTTGTAGTCAAAGTTCTGTCAAGCTTGAAGGCTTACTTGAGCTTTATACAGAGAAAAGGCGCAATTTAGAGTTTTCCGTTGAAATAGATTTTCCAGACCGTTGGCAGATGTTACTGGAAGCAAGCTACGGGATGTTGTTTGAACCATTTATTGCAACAACGGTGTATGATTCATTTGCGACCGCAGAAGTGCCAAAATTGATACTTCAAGGCACATCTGGACTTCTTCAAACTTCATTATTACATCCTAAATTAGTTAGACCCAATTTGGTCTTAGAATTGCCTTTTATTTATCCAAGCTGTATGTTCAATATTCAAAATTATCACACTTATTCCATTGGACGCTTGCTGGCAGTTGCGCTTTTATCTAAGGAACTGAATTTTTCGCAGTATATGTATGAGTTCGATTTGCTCGTGGATTTCGTTGAAGATTATCACGTTGAAGTGTATCATGCGCTGATCGAACGAGATAACGACAGACTTGAATGTGTACGCGACGAGATTCTATCAAATTCACCTACTAAGTTCTTTGACGCTTGGTGGGAGATTTTTTTTATGAATCACTTAGATTGAAAATTTGACTCCTAATCTATTTCTATTACAGATCCCACGAATGCGTCAGTAACTGCACGGATCGGATCGCTGCTGGTCAGTGAATTTATTGCAGACGGCGGATCATCGCCATCCACATTCACCGGTGGTCGTGGCGAGATCGTTGATCTTGCGGTGAAATCGCCTGTTGCGCGCAAATACTGACAAACGTCTTCGCATACACCTTTCGGTGTTTTCCCCGTGCTGCCGATAGAGCCGATCATGTTCCATCCGCGTTGTGTGCAGATGTCCTCCAATGAAGCATTCATATTTGCTTGAGTCAAAGTGTAGTCTGGCATAAGCCCATCCTACATAATTCTGTCCACTAAAAGGATACATTTACAGTGACAGGTAGTATCAACCTGTCGTCGACAAGTTACATTACCCAGATGTTGCAGTTTTCGCCATACTAATGTGCCTGAATTTGTTAATACTTCTTGATTCGATAATTGAATTTACTGTTTTACGCTGTACATTCGGTTGTAGTATTCAAGGTATTCGCCGGATTTAATTGATTGCCACCAGTATGTATTCGCTTTATACCATTCGACGGTATCTGCAAGTCCGGTATCGAGTGGTATTTCGGCTTTGAATCCAAGTTCTCGTTCGATTTTCGAGGTGTCGAGCGCGTAACGGAAGTCATGCCCCGGTCGGTCTGCGACGCGGCGAATCATTTCCTCTCCGAATCCCATCAGCTTTAACAGCATCATCGTTAACTTATGATTAGTTACCGGCTCGCTGTCGCCGGGACCGATGTTGTAAACCTCGCCATCGCGTCCGTTAATCAGTATCGAAAGGATAGCTCGGCAATGATCGCGCACATGAATCCAGTCACGCACGTTTAGCCCTTCGCCATACAAAGGAACCTGTTTCCCTTCTAATAGGTTCGTTATGAAAAGCGGAATCAGCTTTTCCGGGAACTGATAAGGACCGTAGTTGTTACCGCCTCGAGTTACGACAACAGGCAGCCTATGCGTTAGATGTGCCGCCAAAACCAGATGGTCAGCGGCAGCTTTTGAAGCCGAATATGGGTTGCGTGGTGCTAAGGGGGTGGATTCGGTGAATGCGGGTGTATGCAAGTCTGGTAGTGCGCCGTAAACCTCGTCGGTTGAAATGTGTACAAGTCTTTTAACTCCGAAGTGGCGCGCACATTCAAGCAGATTCTGTGTTCCAAGAACATTGGTTCGCACAAACACGCCAGCGTCTTCAATTGAGCGGTCTACGTGCGACTCGGCGGCGAAGTGAACGACAAACTGCGGCGAGAACTGATTGAATATTGCTTTTAGTTCGTCGCGATTTGCAACATCACCGCGTATAAACGTGTAGTTGAATTTTGCATTATCGGAGATGTCGGTCAAATTAGCG
>CAZRQJ010000115.1:0-7638 GCA_964602075.1 uncultured Planctomycetia bacterium | reverse complement strand
GCTTACTTTGCCACCGCTAAAGGCTTGCCAACGGAATTGCATTTTAGACGTGGAAGTTACGGACCATATTCAGACGAATTAAAAAAGGCAATACACCACATGATAAATGATGCTCTGATTTGTGAAGAGCCTTCAAGTCAAGGTGGACGGATGATACGAAACACAGTTGGTTCTGCATTTGTTAAAGCAAGTCGCACCCATAATGACGTGTTGTCAAAGTACGACGCCTTGATCGAATCAGTCGTAGATCTGTTTCTCCGAATCAGCACGACGGACCAGGCAGAACTTTATGCTACAGTACACAAATCAGCATCAGATTTAAGTTCAGTTAATAGGATTGAAATCACATCAGAAAAAGCTGTTTTCGAGGATGTGTTAATCTGGAAAAGGAAACACAAGCCACCTATTGACGAAACCAAACTTGCTACTGCGATAAGAGATTTGAATGTTCTTGGTTGGGTACATCTTCAACCATCTCAAGAACTTCCGATTTATGATTGTTGAAAATTGTATTTATCTCACAACCACCGTCGCACTTCTGCCTGTATCGTAGATGAACTTGATTACTTCTTTGCCCTCAATCCACTTTTGAACCGATTCATCGGCGAGCACTGTTGTGCGAACCGTATCGGAGTCAATATTCGCTGGAATACGGATGCGCGTGCGCAGTTTGCCGTTGATCACCACACCGATTTCGATTGTGGCGGTGGCGATCAGCGTTTCGTCGAATCTTGGCCATGGCGCGTGCATCGCAAGCCCGTCGCAGTCGAGCAGTTCCCACATTTCCTCGGCTATATGCGGCGTGAATGGCGAGATAAGGCTCGCAAGCGTTTTGAACGCGCCGTCGTAGGCATCCGCAATCGCACGGATGTCGCCCGCATCGAACAGCTTGTCGTTGATTATCAGCTCGTACGCCGGCGCGATGTGGTTCGTCAGCACCGGTTGCAGGAAGTTCACATACTCCATCATCTTCGCGATCGCCGTGTTGAACTGCATTCTGCCGATGTCTTCCGTCACACCTTTGATAGTCACGTGCTCCATACGGCGGATTTCGGCAACAAGCTCGGGATCCGCGTGCGAAATTGTTGCAGGCAGTTCCTTTATCCGCTCGTATGCATTAACGAACTCGGCGAACATTCGCCAAACGCGGCGAAGAAAGCGGTTGCACCCCTGCACACCCTCATCCTGCCATTCAAGGTCGCGCTCCGGCGGTCCCGCGAACAGGCTGAACAGGCGCGCCGTATCCGCACCGTAATCCTCCACCATATCGTCCGGGCTGACGGTGTTACCGAGCGACTTGCTCATCTTCGCCCCGTCTTTGTAGATCATTCCCTGTGTGAAAAGAATGTCGAACGGCTCTGCAAAGTCGATTAACCCTGCGTTATGAAGTACGCGTGTGATGAACCGTGCGTAAAGCAGATGCCCTACTGCGTGTTCGATACCGCCGATATATAGATCAACCGGCATCCAGTGGTTGACTTTCACGTTGTCGAAAATGGCGGTCGCGTTTTTCGGATCGCAATAGCGCAGGAAATACCACGCGCTGTCCATAAACGTCGTCATTGTGTCGGTTTCGCGCCGCGCTGCGCCTCCGCACTTCGGACACGTGCAGTTCACGAATTCCTCTACATATTCCAGCGGACTTCCCTTGTCGCGCTTTTCCATATCCACGACTTCGGGAGGCGGCAGTAGCACCGGCAGATTTTCGGCACGCTCCGGCACATACCCGCATGTCGGGCATTTAACCATCGGTATCGGGCATCCCCAGTAACGCTGGCGGCTCGCCGTCCAGTCTTTAAGGCGATACTGCGTCTCAAACCCACCAATTTCCGCCGTTTCGAGGTCGAGACTCAATGCCTCGATGCCTTCTTTGCTGGTTAATCCGTCGTATTTACCGCTGTTCGCCATTATTCCGTATTCAGTGAACGCGGCGTCTTCCGTCCTTTCGCCTTCGACAGGTCGGATAACCCACTTGATTGGCATGTTGTATTTTTTGGCGAACGCGTAGTCGCGCGAATCGTGCGCCGGCACTCCCATAACCGCGCCCGTTCCGTATTCCATCAAAACGTAGTTAGCTATAAGAAGAGCTACCTTTTCACCAGTTAGCGGGTGAACACAGTCGACACCCAGCGGCAGTCCGCGCTTTTCACGTCCCTCTGCGGTGCGCTCGATGATGTCTTCTTTCGACACTTCTTCGACAAACCGCGCGATCTCCGCGCGCTTTTCATCGCTAACATGCACGGCGACGCGCGCGACGAACGGATGCTCCGGCGCCAGTACCAGAAATGTGACGCCGAAAAGCGTGTCTATGCGCGTCGTGAAAACTTCGATACGTTCGCCTATCGCGGGCAGCGCGAACGACACGCGCGTGCCGCGGCTCTTGCCTATCCAGTTGCGCTGCATCGTGACGACTCTCTCTGGCCAGTCTTTGAGTCCGTCCAGTCCATCAAGCAGTTCGTCCGCATACGCCGTAGTTTTTATATACCATTGTTCAAGCTTCTTCTGTGTGACTATTAATCCACAGCGCCAACACTTGCCGTCCTGTGCCTCGTCGTTTGCCAACACGCCATGCTCTTCGCACCAGTTGACGGGATTTTCCTTGCGGTAAACAAGTCCCATTTCGAATAGTTTGATGAACAGCCATTGCGTCCATTTGTAGTAATCGGGGCGGCTTGTCACGAGTGAGCGATTCCAGTCGTAGCTGAACCCCATCATCTTCATCTGACGCATTATGTTGGCTATGCAGTCCTCGTTCCAGACGCGCGGATCAATATGACGGTCAATTGCCGCCTGTTCCGCCGGCAGTCCGAAACTGTCAAAGCCTATTGGGTGCAACACGTTGCGTCCCTTTTTCCAGTTGAGTCGCGCCATTACGTCGCCAAGCGTATAGTTCCGCATATGTCCCATATGCATGTATCCACTCGGATACGGAAACATTTCGAGCATGTAATAAGGCTCGTGTCCGGTAACGAAATCCAGCGCACGGAACGCACCGCGTTTTCCCCACTCTGCCTGCCATTTGCGCTCGATAAAGGCGAAATCGTAAACGTCACGCACAACTTTGGAAGTCACAACAAACTCCGAATACATCGTATTTGCGAAATTGCGAACTTTTATTATACTCATTCATCGGGTTCTTTCATCGAATCATGGATTCATGAAAGAAGTGCAACACTCTTGTTGACATACCATCAATTCGATGCGATCATATCGTTGTATGGCGATATATCGAAATGAATCTAACAGTAGCGATCAAGCAGGTGGCGTAAGCTCATATGTGGAATCGCTCGATTTATCGGTTGAGATAGCTTCAGCTCTATCTGACACTACGCGTGTTCGCATACTAATGGCGCTTCAATCCTGTGAACCGTGTTGCGATTCAGGTGCACGTGAATTGTGCGCGTGCCAGATTGTTTACCTGATTGGACTAGCGCAATCCACCGTCTCGAAGCACATTTCGATACTAAAACAAGCGGGACTCGTCACATCACGCAAGTGCGGACGATGGATCTACTTCAAACTAGCGGTTGACGATGCACCACAACTGGTTCGGGATACAATCGACTGGCTAAGTAGAAATCTGGCAAACGACAAGCAGATTGTTGCCGACCGAACAAGACTCAACGAGATAACCAGTATGGATGTGGAGGAAGTATGTCGAGTGTGCTTGAGAAGTTGAACGTGCTGTTTATATGCACTGGAAACACATGCCGCAGTCAGATTGCGGAAGCGTTGTTGCGCGCTAAGGCAGGCGAGTTCATTGAAGCCTATTCGGCGGGGAGCGACCCAGAAGAGAGCGTAAATCCGTTCGCGATAGCCGTGATGAACGAGCTTGGCATCAGTATGAACGGGCATTATCCGAAGGATATCAGCGAGTTTTACGGAAACATGACTTTGCATTATGTGATAACGGTCTGCGATTCGGCAGCGGAAAAGTGTACGGAATTCTGGCAGAAAGCGCTTAATCGGCTTCATTGGCACATCGAAGATCCAGCCGATTTCCTCGGTGCGTCGGATGAAGAAGCGATAGCGAAGTATCGCGAGGTGCGCGATCTTATCGCGGCGCGTATAGACGAATGGCTTTTAGGTTCGATTCGGAGTTTGCGAAAGCGATAAACTCCTTCGATACGAATTTGCAAGAAATAGACGACGACGACTAGTTCGGTATCGGTTCGGGTGTCGCCTTCACCGCCGTCATCGGTCCCCTCGTCGAAGTCCCCGCCCTCATCGGACTCGTCAACGTCGCACTGTGGTTCAGGAAGAAGTGGTGGGGAGGAGAATGTGAAAAATCAGCAAGGATGTCAGTTTTCACCCCTACTCCCCCATCTTCCTTTCAAACTCGTCACGTTCAAGTTTGTCCAGCGCTCCCGCGAGTTCGTCGTGTTTAGTGCGGTTGCCAGCGATTAGAGCTTTGACGGCGGCGAGTTCGGTGCGTGATAGAGTTACGGCATACATCGAGTATTCTTCAAATGATTCGGTTGCGATGGGCGCGACGGCGCGCGCCATTTCGAGCATTTTCTCGGCATAACAGCGGATTTCATACTGCGCGTGTTCGTCGAGCCGTAGTTTAAGGAAGTGAAACAGGTTGTGTAAATCTATCTGCCAGTACCATTCCGTGTATATCGACAGCGGTAGGTTGATACGCGCCAGTTCACGCGATATACCGCTTTCGATTCTTCCCTCGTAACTATTATATAAAGCATTCTGCTCGTCCGTCAATTTGTCAATTACGGATTGACGCAATTCGGGCGGCACTTCTTCTTCGCTTGCACCCTGTTTGTTGCGTTTGCTTTGGAAGCGGACAGAATCGTCAGTGGGTACATAAAAATCATCGTTCAAAACCGAATAACGACCGCTGATTTCGTTTACTCTTGCAGTGCGATGGCGAATCCACTGACGCGCCACGAATATCGGCAGTTTGACATGAAACGTAAGCTGAACCTGTTCAAACGGCGATGTGTGACGATGACGAAAAAGGTATCGGATCAACTCGCGATTGCGCCTAAAAAGCGTAACTTCACGCCCGGCATAACTAACGCGTGCCGCGTCAACGATGCGCTGATCGCTTCCCATATAGTCAACAAGGCGGACGAAGCCGCGATCGAGAACCTGAATCTCTCGATCGAGCATCGCATCCGCTTTTGGATTTTGGTCATGTGCCATAACAAGCGGATTATAGCAGTACGAATTCGAACAAAGTCAAATTGTTTCGCATCTTCAACTTACGCATGTATAATAAAAATTCTTTTCACGTCAGTTTCGCAAGCCGATTTGTTCGGAGGATTGAAATGAAGCGTTGTGGCGGACTTTGTCGTTCAAAAGTTTTTTTTATTGTAACGAGCGTGTTTATCGCAATGTCGGTCTTTGTAGGCTGCCCCGAAAGCGAGAGCGCGTATAAACTGCCGGAATCGTATAAACCGGACGCTGTTAAAATCACGTTGCCATCAGCAGATTTTATCTGGCCACGTTCTGGCGGCGGATTCAACGCGCGCAACGTGAGTCGTCTCGAAGGCCCTTCATCGTTCAAAGTGGCTTGGGAAGCAAAACTTGGCGATGGAGCGGTTCTGTCGCCTGTTATCGACGATCAAGGTAGAATTTACACTGGAATTATCGGTGGCGCGCTAACTTGCCTGTCACCCGACGGCGAAGCGTTATTTACATTCGGCGGGATAAAAGAAAACAACCCTGTAGCGGATACTCTCCGCTCGCAACCTGCACTCGGAGATAACCAGATATGGCTTGTCACGGATGGTGGTTTAGTTTGTCTCGATTTTGAGGGCAAAGAAATTTTCCGAATAAAAGCAGCGGACCTTCCCAAAGGCGGCTTGTCTAGTGTGGCTCTTTCTCCTAATGGTGGACTGGTTGCGACAACCCGCAAAGGTTGGATTATCCTGTTCGACCAAAACTGCCAGCCTAAAGCGACGATAAAGACAAAAGGTTCGGCAGCTTCACCGGCGAGTTTCAACGAAGACGGTGCCGCGTTCGTCGCATGTTCGGATAAAAGCATCTATGGAGTGTCGAAAGAAGGTCGTTTGTTCGGACACGTGACAGCAGCGGGAGCGTTCTTATCGACTCCCGTAATTGGCGAAGAGCGTCTATACGCTATTTGCATGGATGCCAACATCTATTGCACCGACTATCAAGGACGCCACAGATGGTTCAGCGATTTATTGTTCGATCCAACGACGCAAAGCGATAAGTTGAAAAGAGAAGATTCATCCGCGATGCTGGGTTTGTATTGGTCGCCTATGCTGCGATTGGACGCGTCTATAACCGATACTTCCGATGCCGAAGCGACTGAACCGGATGCAGACACAACTGACCTTGAAGCAGGCGCAGCTGCAGAATCGACTGAAACTCCGTTCGACGGGTTCGATTTAGCAGTACCGTTCATTGATAGACCGGATAGGTTGAAAGACGCATCCATTCTCCTCTCTTGGATAAATAAAGAAGGCGATAGGAAAATGCGTAAAGTTATGGCGACTTCATTCATAGCGGAAGCGCAATTCGGTGCACAGCCGGTAATGGACAGTAAAGGAAAAATCTACCTTGCTTGGGACAACAACATTGCGGTCGCTAAAGGCAAAGAAATATTGGCGAGATACATTTTGAAAGGCAATGGAAAGGTCAGCGGCTCACAGCTTGTCGTTACAAAGGACAAACGCGTACTTATGCCTATGAACGACGGGAGAATGATATGTTTCGAAGAAGCGCCGATCATCGATGTTGCGCCTGATGAAGGAAATGAATCTCAACCGAGTGAGACAGAGCTGGTTGAGAACGGTAGAGACGAGTCTGTTGTTCCGGATGTTGACGAGGTAACCCCAACCCTAGCCGAAAAGGACGATGTGATTAAATTCGCAAAAAGCGTTTGCAAACAGGTATTCGAAGCGGAAGCAAAATACTACGGCGAAAAAATGGTGCTTGTAGGCTTCGACGTTCTTGCCAAGGAAGGTTATCTGGATTTGCGCTACCAAACAGGTGAGTTTTACCAACTGGGTGTGCGCGCTACTATTCAAATTGACAACAGCATTCCAGATTACAACGTAACAATCGAATTACCGAGTGACTTAGGCATTATCAAAATGGACAGACAGGGGATGGCAACACACTATCCGCCCGGCGACACTAAAGGAATAGACCTTGGATTTGCCGGGAGATTTACGCCGTTCCATTAATGCTTGATGAAGAAACAAACACGCTGTTAAACACCGTAAAACTTGCGCACGGAATCGGCAATATAATCTACTTGCTCTTGCGTTACTTCAGGGAACATTGGAAGCGAAATGGCTTCATTGGCAAGCAACTCGCTTACGGGAAGCGAGGGATGCTCGCCGAATATATCGAGCCACAAAGGTTGCTTATGAGTCGGCAGCAAATAGTGTATACCTGTGCCAATACCTTTGCTCGTCAAAAACTCACGCAGCTTGTCACGCTCCGGTGCGCGGCTGACGAACACGTGATACACTTGATAAGTATCTTCTTCTTCCAACGGCGGAAGCGTTAAAGGCGTTCCAAAAAGCGCTCTGTAATACATATCGGCTACTTTTCTGCGTCCTTCATTCCACCTATCGAGATAAGGCAGTTTTACGCCAAGAACCGCTCCTTGAAAACCGCACATTCTATAGTTGTAACCAA
>CAZRQJ010000114.1:0-7828 GCA_964602075.1 uncultured Planctomycetia bacterium | reverse complement strand
CGCTCGAGTTCATCGACGGCAAATGCATCGAAGTTCTTCATTCGCAGAAAACTAACGCTCCCATAGACGGCGACGCAAGAGCGCTGATACTTTGTGAAACCGACGGCTCAACACTTGCAGCAGCCGAAGGTGATATGGCGCAGGCAACGCAGGTACTCGAAAAATACGGTGCGGGAGTTATTGTGCGCTCGCGCGATTCTGCCGAGAGAGCAGCAATATGGAACGCCCGAAAGACACTCGCAAGCGCGCTTTACAACGTCGCTCCCGTCAAACTCAACGAAGACGTGTGCGTACCGCGCACCCGCCTCGCCGATTTTACGCGAATCACGCGCCCCGAAGCAGAATCCCGCAGGCTTTTTTATTGCAACTACGGGCACGTAGGCGACGGCAACCTGCACTCCACTATCATGGTCGCGGACAACCTGCCCGAAACACTCGCACCCGCCCACGAACTCGTCGAACTCATCTTCCGCACAGTCCTCGACCTCGGCGGCACCATATCGGGCGAACACGGCATCGGCTTAACCAAACGCAGGTTCATCTCGTTGGAAGTCGGCGCACGCGAACTCGATCTCATGAAATCCATCAAACGCCTGTTCGACCCAAAGGGTATTCTGAACCCGGGCAAACAGTTTTAGTTTTAGTAGCAATACCTATATCGTCAAACTGGTTTTACGATTTTCCGAACGCCAAAGAGCACTACCGGGATTTTCGTGGTATATTTCTAACCCGTTTAATCGCACGGAGAGGTGGTCGAGAGGCTTAAGGCGGCGGTCTTGAAAACCGTTGAGCGGCGCAAACCGTTCCGTGGGTTCGAATCCCACCCTCTCCGCCATTTAGTATACGAGCCGCCCGAAGCGAGCAGAGCGAAGGGCGAATTCCAGTCCCAGAGCACTTTCCGCGAATTCAATCTCAAGTTCGAACCTACCTCCGCAACGAAGTTGCGTAGTTCAATCAGATCAACTCCCGCTTTGCGTTTTCTCCAGTCCAGAAGCACACAGAGCGGCTTCTTCATCGAGCAAAGTGGATTTTGCTGTTTCGTACCGGTTCTTTTATCATATACACAATAGATTCACACATTCGAACAGGTACTCAACATGTTGGAAGGTCACATTACTCGCTTCACATAGCTCTTTTTATTGTTGTCAGTTAGCGCATCGTTTTCAATTTATTGTGGTACAATATGTATGACTAACGGCGGCGGGTTGCCGCGCTTGAAGGAGTTTGCATTATGAAGATTTATGGCTTTATAGCTTGCTTTATTCTCGTAATGATTGCGGCTTATGCATTGTCGTCCTGCACGGGCGGCAAGCTGACACCTGTGGATAAACCTGCGTCGGAAACGCCAAAGGGATGGACGCCGCCTGTCGATTTGGACAGATCCGAAAATGCCGCGGGTTTCCGCGTCTACACGATGGACGAGCGCGGGAAAGCGCGACCCGATTTGTTGGACAACTACGAACTTGAAATCGTAGAAAACGACAATCGTACAGCTGTGAACGTCAACGCTGTCAATTTCGAAGACGCAGACTGGGCATTTTTCTTTATCTACTATGATCCAGGTATGTATAAACCGTCGTTTGTCGAATTCTCCGAGTTTTTGGGCGCACCAGGCGAAGTGCTTTCTCTTGCTATCACTGACTATTGGGAGCATGTCGCCATTGGTATGTGTCGCGTTCATTTTGACAAAAGAGAAGGCATTACGGGTAGCGGTCGAATTTGCACAGTGAACTTTGAAAACAAGCCGTTTGGGCCGACTAAGAGAGTATCAAAAGAACCGGGCGACCCGCGTATGGGACCTACTGGTGTCGAAAACAAAGTCTTTTTGATTGGGGCATATGAAGACGGCTCCGCCAAGCTTACTTGGTCTGAAAAGAACATCGGCGATGGCGACAACTCCGGCGAAGTCGGAATTCCCGACATTACTCCTATCGCTCAAGACTTTCTTGTTACGTTAACTCCCGGCAACCTTTCTGCGAAGCCGTATCTTCCAATTGTCGATTACGACCTAGACGGTGAAATCGGCGTACCCGACATTACCCCGATAGCTATCCGATATTTGACTAACCTAAGCGGCTACAAAGTTTTGAAGAGCACTAATGGCACGAACTATACCGCCGTAACGTCAGGTATCACAGTGACTCGCGCACAGGCGGCGCAGGGAATGGGAATTACAGGAGATCCTTCAACATCGCACGGACCGCTGCGCTACACTTGGACCGATCCTGATCCGCCATCTGTCACTACTTATTACAAAGTAGTTCCGGTAGGCAGTGACAATCAGCCAACTATTGAATCGAACGTCGCGTCTGTTGTTCCGATGAAGGAATATTCACAAATTCGTATTGAAGACATAACCGACCCGATGCCGCTAGTTACAACCGAAGTCAGCAGATTGTTCCCTGAATCGGCGGAAGCTTTTGCGCGTCCCCAGGTGCAGCTTGTCGCAAGCGGAATTCCAGCCGGCTCTACCGATTGGGAAGACGCTACCGATGCGGTCGTCTGGTATGTGTTGACAAACGATACCGTAGTCAGCGTTTCTTCGACCGGACTCGTTACCGGCTTGAACAGAGGCTATGCCGAGATACGGGCGATGAGCGCGTTCAACTATAACGTACGCGATGACATTCTTGTCACTGTTGCGACAATCGACTCGATTGAACTTACGAGAAACAACACTTCTGACCCGATATCGATAGCGCGCGGAACTCCGCTTGATTTTGTAGCGACAGGAACATTCATAGACGGTGTAGATCCCGACGACGGCACCCCTGCTGATGAAACTCCCCCTGAAACCTTCAACATCACTCCGTATGTCGGCTGGCTGAACGTTGCTAACACAGCTAACGCTTCTGTTGTGTTTCCCTTCCATTCGAGCGGCAGAATGCTCACTACCGATACTGCGCTTCAAGCGGGCGATTGGGTGCGTGTGTTCTGTCAGTTCCCCGGTTACGTACCGACCGATCCAGCCGATCCGGACAATCCTGATCCCAAGATCATGTTTGGTTATGTAGCTACGAGCAACAATATTCAGGTTACTTTCGAGTAATCAACGCATTGCGTCGAGTCTAATTTTGTTTTGAAATAGACAATCAACCGGCCTATCGTTCCTGAATTACAACTGTCATGGATGAATCTCAATTCGAATTAGCGCGGCTTCGGATGGTGAAGTCGCAAATTGCAGACCGCGGTGTGCGCGATAGTCGCGTGCTCGATGCTATGCGGACAATTCCGCGCCACTTGTTTGTGGCGGACAAACTAAAGGATCATGCGTATAATGACAGCGCATTGGATATTGGCCGCAACCAAACGATATCACAGCCGTACATCGTCGCTGTGATGACGGAAGCGTTGGGGCTAACAGGAAGCGAGCGCGTCCTTGAAATTGGGACTGGCAGCGGCTATCAGACGGCGATTCTAGCCGCGCTTTGCAAAAGGGTTTACACGGTTGAAAGAATATCCAAACTGTCACGCTGCGCACAAAATACGCTTAACGGACTGAAGATTACGAATATCAGCTATCTTGTCGGCGACGGGTCGCGCGGATGGATAAGTGAAGCGCCGTTCGACGCAATATTGGTTACAGCGTCACCGCCAAGCATGCCGCCGCCGCTCAACACACAACTTACCATAGGCGGAAAAATGGTCGTTCCTGTTGGCGACAGAGGCTCGCAAACACTTCAGCGGATTACTCGAATAAACGAACGCGAGATTCTCATTGATAATTTGCTTGCGGTATCGTTTGTACCGCTAATCGGCGAATTCGGATGGCGCAGCGGAGGACTTATCGTCGAATGAGTTGATTTCTTGATGAAACCGATGGCATTTCTTGTTGTTAGTTCATAACTATCTTGTATGGAGGCAGATTTTTGGGAGACACTCATTACTACGTTAACGAAGGTAATTTAGATAAGAAAGCCGAAGAATGGTTAACAAAGATTGAACCGCTCAACGTGCATAAAATGGAGCTTGATGCCGCCAAGAGCGCGCTTCTCGTTATAGATATGCAGAAGTTCTTTCTCGACCCCGACTCGCCTACATTCACATGCGGCGGGCAGGCGATTATTCCAAACGTGAAGCGGCTTATCGAAGCATTTCGGGCGGCGAATCGTCCTGTTATTTATACGTGCCACGTTCATCATCCCGACGGCCTCGATGTGGGTATTTTGCAGTGGTGGTGGGAAGGTATGTGCATCGAAGGCACGCCAGAAAGCGAAGTGTGCGATGAGCTTGCGCCTGTCAACAATGAGAAAATAATCTATAAGCATCGCTATTCTGCTTTTTACAACACCGATCTTGAAACCGTTCTGCGTTGCCTCGACATAAAGGACATCGTTATCGCCGGCATAATGACGAATATCTGCTGCGAAACGACCGCGCGGGACGCGTTCCTGCGTGACTATCGCGTGTTTTTCACTGCGGACGCAACCGGAAGCTGCTCTGAAGACCTGCATCTCGCAAGTCTCCTCAACCTCTCATTCGGCTTCGCGTATGTAGTGAAAGCAGGTGAAATGGTTAACGCGCTGAAGTAAAGATAACACTACTTACAGAGTTAAGCACGACATTCTATGGCGTGTTTTAGTATTAAGGCTCTGGCGTGGTTTACAGGAACCGAAAGCCAATGCTGCGTTCGTGTGATACATTGCTCCGAAAAGTTGCGTTAACCGCACGATTCGGAGAATTGTGCTACCTCGATAGTTGACAAGGTATACTATGTATGAGTGATGTATTGATTTAGCATCACTCGGTGATTTATTTGACTAATAAGGAACTGCTGATTAAAGAGGTTTCGGATGCTCCGGATGAACTGGTCAATGAGGTTCTTGAGCTGATTTACAAATTCAGAATGGTAAGGTTGTCCGACAACGAAACCGCTCTGTTAAGTGAAGAATCGCTTGAGGATGGCTGGGCCGGCGAAGAGGAGGACGAAGCGTGGAAACACCTGTAAAGGGTGACGTTGTTGTCGTTCCATTTCCGTTTTCAAGTCTAGCAGACCAGAAACGACGACCCGCTCTTATAATTTCAAATCAAATAGGTAGCGATTTTATTCTGTGTCAGATAACAAGTAAGCGTTCCAACTGTGACTGGCGGTTTTCATTTCTGACAAGCACGCGAACGAATGCGGACCAAATAGATCAAGCTATATTAAACCAAACAAGATTTTCACCATGAGCCGTGACTTGATCGTTTATAAATTGGGAACACTGGATTGTGCATTGTTAAACGACGTGCATAACCGATTGATAAAGCTGCTTCTTGACTAGTTCACTATTTTGATGGCATCTCGGCTTAAGTTTCATTACCTTCATTAGTCTAGTGTAGAACTAGAAACGCGTTCGCAAAAAAAGTACGCAAGCCATTACGTGATTAAGTTACTAATTATGACGTTCCGTGCAACAAGCTGGAAGCCTATGCCTCGTGACAGTGACATATTACTCTGCCACGTAAGTTAATTGTTTCATGATTCGGAGAACCATGCCACTTGAAGGCGTTTCAGAATAACGGCGTCGAAAGTGTGTCACGTAAAACATTTGTTAAGTTTTGCAAACCACCAAAGTGATGTAAACATCAAATCTATTACTTAATATTAGTTGTATAACTGCTCGCCTGTGTCTTCCGCTAGCAACACAAATTGGCAGTCAACGCTACTTTACAGAATACGGAGTCGCTTATACACTAAACTTAACCAAGCAGGTAAAATCGAACGTGCTTGTGCGTATTCATGTGAGAGTGCGTTATGTATGATTATGACGTAATAATTATCGGGTGCGGTCCCGCCGGCCAGAAGGCGGCAATACGGTGCGCGAAAGTTGGTCTGCGAGTGGCTCTTGTTGATAATCGTGAAGTTGTAGGCGGTTTATGCCTTAACGTAAGCACAATTCCATCGAAAACTCTTCGAGAGGCAATCGTTTACTTATCCGGATTTCACGAACGTAAAATCTATGGTAAAGACTACCGCGTAAAAAAAGAGATCACGATGGAAGATTTGCTGTATCGCGCAAACTCAATTATCAGCAGAGAAATCGCGGCAATTCATTCGTTACTGATTCGAAATCAAATTGAAATCGTTGTCGGTTATGCGTCTTTCATCGACCCGCATTCGGTGCGCATAACGAGCGCAGATGGAGCTAAAAATCTGACCGCAAAGAGTTTCGTTATTGCGAGCGGCAGCATTCCACACCGCCCCGCCAATATTCCTTTCGATCAAGACAAAATAATGGTTACGGACGAGATTCTCAAGATCAAATCTACTCCGAAAACTCTTGTTATAGTTGGCAGCGGCGTTGTCGCGCTTGAGTATGCGTCGATGTTTGCTCTAACGGACACCAAAGTGACACTGATTAGCCAATATCAAGACATACTTCCGTTCGTAGATCGGGATCTCGTTAATGCTCTAAAGCGAAGTATGGTTGGTAACGGAGTTGATTTTTGTTATAACGAACGAGTCGAAACATTGAAAGCAGACTCGAATTGTGTGCAAGTAAAGCTTGCGAGTGGCAGAGAGTTAGATGCCGATCTGATTCTGTATGCTGCGCCGCGCTGGGGAGCTACCGACGCGTTGAACCTTGACGCGATTGGCGTTGAAAGGAAGGATCACAACCTAGTTAAAGTCGACGAGAACTATCGCACAACGCAACCTAATATATATGCTGCGGGTGACGTTATTGGATTTCCTTCTCTTGCTTCTACTGCAATAGATCAAGGGCGAAAAGCCGCCAATGCGCTGATTGGCATAAAAGACGTGCCTCTTCCAAGCCTTCTTCCGTATGGAATTTATACGGTTCCGGAAATTTCGTTTGTGGGAGGAAGTGAAGAGGAACTGAAGAATAAAGGCGTTGAGTATGTTGCGGGAATTGGTGAATACTTCAATACTGCTCGCGGGCAGATAATCTCTGATGAAGATGGTTTGCTTAAACTGCTTTTCGATCCGACAACACGAAGACTGCTGGGAGTACATATTATCGGTACGCAAGCTACGGAGTTGGTTCACATCGGTCAAGCGGTTCTTTTGAACAACGGAACTATCGACTACTTCATAGATACTGTTTTTAACTACCCCACGCTAGCCGAGGTCTATAAAATTGCCGCGCTAGATGGACGCAACAAGCTTGGCTATAAGGGTGTTTGCGAGTTGATTGTGTCTGAAGACTAATGAAAAAGCGCGCTATCTAAATCTGCATCAAAGTTGATTTACTGATGCTGTCAAAATTCTTGATGTTAAAATAACCTTGAACGGACTATCGTATGATGTATCATTGTGAGGTAAGGGATGATTAAGACTTTCGACGGAATTCTCGAATCCGCTCGCGAGTTGCCTGCAAGCTGTATTGCAGTCGCAGGCGCGGACGATGCAACCGTTATCGAAGCCGTTCAACTTGCCGAAGACGAGGGTTTAGGCAGAGCGCTTTTGTTTGGCGATCCCGATAAGACATCAGAAGCTATCGCCAAAGTCGAGATTCCACCGCTTCAAGCGGAGATACGCGCTGCCGACGAGCCTTGCAGCGCTGCGGTAGCGTCGGTTGCTGTTGGTGAAGCGGACAGCGTCATGAAGGGAAATGTTCCAACTAATGTCCTTCTGAAAGCGGTTCTTGCTCGTGACGTGACAAGCGAAAACGTCAAATCGCTGCTGTCTCATGTCGCAATTATCGAAAATCCAAAACAAAATAGGTTGCTGGTCTGTACGGACGGGGGAATGGTGGTTGCACCAAACGCAGAAGTTAAAGCGCAGATTATAGATAACGCCATAATTGTCGCACACTCGCTAGGCATAAAACATCCGAAAATCGGTCTGCCCGCGTTAATGGAGGACAAAGGGCAGGATATACCT
>CAZRQJ010000113.1:0-8031 GCA_964602075.1 uncultured Planctomycetia bacterium | reverse complement strand
TCAATTTGAAGAACTGGCGGCGGAAATTGAGCTTCTTCGGGCAAATCTGACAACATCTTCACAATCATAACACCAAGCCCAACACCAAGCGCGGCTCCACAAATGCAAATCGTCAGCGATTCAATAAGAAACTGGAGCAGTATAGTACGCCTCTTCGCACCGAGTGCTTTTCTCAATCCAATTTCTCGCGTTCTTTCGGTAACGCTAACCAGCATTATATTCATAATTCCAATACCGCCGATTAAAAGTGTAATCGCTGCGACGATAGACAAAAATGTGCTTATAGTGCGCGCCGTTGCTTCTCGTTCCTTCTGCCTCTCACCAGAATTCCATATACCAATAAACTCATCTTCTTGACCGAGCGGTAGATTGTATCGTCTACCAAGTATGTCTGCAATTTCCACTTCCGCTTCTGCAGTGCTTTCCAGATTCCAAGTAGTCACGACAAACGATTGCACATCTTTATTCCCAATCAAACTTCTTTGACAAGTCGTAATCGGCACGAATACATCTTCATCTGGATTCCATCTTGAGGAAAATGCGCCCTTTTCGGCTAGCACTCCGATTACCGTAAACGCCTTCCCTTGAATCTGGACAGCAGTACCTACAGGAGAAGCCGTTCCAAAAAGATTCTCGGCCGCCTTGAATCCCAACACGACAACTCTTGATGCAGTGTTGATATCAGACGGTTCTATCAATCTACCTTCAAACAACTTCCAATTTGAAACATCGAAATACACTTCGGTAATGCCGTTTATACTGCAACTGATGGAATTGGATAAATACTTAACTCTTCCATTTGTTCCTGCTTCTGGCGACACTTCCTTTATCGAGCGAGCATTGTCCCTCAAATACTCGGCATCATCCAGACGGAATCGAACACGTCGCTCGCTCGTACCTGTAAAAACCATGCGTCTACCGCCTCCACCGCTCCCGCCAGGCCATACCGATACTTGATTCGTTCCGAAATATTCAAACATCTTGAGCATATCTTGGCGCTGCCCTTCCCCAATAGACATCAACGCGACGACGCAACTTATCCCGATTACGATGCCGAGCACAGAAAGCGACGTGCGTAGGGCGTTAGCCGCCAACGCTCTCAATGCCATTTTTATTGTAACTATCAACATATCAGTTTCACTCCGCCACAAAGCGCACTGGACTACTTGCGAAGCGGTTCTTTTTCTTTACGCGGGACTCTAACAATAATGTCTCCTTCTTTCAAACCTTCCTCGACAACTATGTTTACACCATCAGTAAAGCCGACCGAGACTTCAATTGGGGCATACTCGCCAGTTGCCGCATCTTTTAGGTTTACCGTAGGCGGTTGCTCTCTGAAATTTACGAAAGTAACTGGAATAATCAACGCTTCTGGCACATCGCGAATTATTATTTCAGCGTCAGCAGACATGCCTGCGCGAACTTCAACCGGTGAATCCGAAAGGTTTAGACCTCCACTTCCCTTACCATACTGTCCTTTACCATGTTTCCCTCCTTTCTGTTTACCTCCAGATTCACTGCTTGGTTTAGTTTCATTAACAGATTTTGGATCTTTAGTCGAATCTTCGCTAGGTTGCTTACTATCAGTTTTTGCATTTCCTTCTACAGATTCATTATTCTCGTTATCGTTTTGCACGTTGTCCGATTTGCTCACATGAAGATTGATGTTCATCGTTTGCCGCGTGACAAACCCTGTTCCAATGAGTTCAATATCAACTTTAAAGGCAGTAACACCTTGCTGCGCTTCCGCTTTTGGATAAATCTTCGCTAATCTTCCTTCAAAGACACGACCAGGATAGCTATTAATATTCACTTCAGCGGACATACCAACTTTTACTCTCCCAATATCTGTTTCATCAACATAACCTTGAAGAAAGACTTGTGAAAGATCTGCGACTGTACAGAGAATGCTACCAGCGGCAGAGCCTCGCGTAGCGCTCGTAATCGTATCGCCAACCTCAACATCCTGCACTACAATTACGCCGGTTATCGGGGCAATAATCTCCGTTTCCTTAAGTTCTTCGAGTGCATTTTTTAGCGAAGCCTCCGCAAGAATAACTCTCGATTCCGCTATTTGAATATTCTCTTTTTCGCCTCCTCTATTTGATTCTGACAAGCGTTTTTCAGAAAGCTCTAAGTTCAACTTAGCTTTGTTTAACCTAACATTAGCATCTGCTAACTCCTGATCAGTAACATACTCGCGTTCATGCAAGTCTTTTATTCGATTGTAGTAGTTTTCTGCGTCGGATAACTCGAGCTTTGCTTGCGCCACCGAGTTCTCAAGTTGAACTCTTTCTTCACGTGTTTGATCACGTTTAGCCAATGCTAACTGGGCTTGAGCGCTTTTTAAGTCCGCACGCGCTTGGACAACGCTTTGTTCGATAAGGCTTTTATCTAAGCGATACATAAGGTCACCCGCTTCAACAACGTCCCCAACCTCAAACGCTTTGTATTCGAGCGCTCCGCTTGCCTTGCTTTTTATTTCTACGGTTGTCTTCGGCTCTATAACTCCATCGCAAACAACTGCTTCTCGAATTCCATCAAGACTTACGTTATGTTCTTCGGGTTCTACCGCGTCTTCTTTTGGCTTGCACGCAAACAACGCGGTTAACATAAGAACCACAACAATAATGGTAGCTAACAAACGCATCTTTCCTTCCTTACAATCCGAAAAAGAGACATACTTTCTGCCTTCTTGTTCGATAAAGGCTGTTTATTCTATCGCAAGATAAGTTTGCGATATCGGTTACACAGCAGTAACACAAAAATGCGCGATTAATCGCACCCCTTAACAACCGCTGTGTTAGAATCATTTCTTTACAATTTACTGCGTGGAGTAGCTCATGCCTAGACTCGATCCATTGCCGCTTAGAACAGACGAGCCAAATGTACGCGCCGTTTTTGATGACTTTATGCGAGAGCGTGGCAACGTGCCAAATCTGTTTCGTACATACGCACGACGACTCGAAATGATGACAACCAGTTTCGAGCATTTCCGTAAAGTGATGTACACGGGAAGCGTCCCTGTTACTGAAAAAGAAATTGCCGCTGTTCGAACTTCTCAAATCAATGGCTGCCGTTATTGTCTGGCAAGTCACCTCGCTCTGGCAAAAAAGTTTGGTATGTCAAAAGACAAACTTGATAGATTAGGCCTTTCAGAAGCGGATCCCGACACAACGAGTTCAATAGGTTCGGGTGCCCCATCAATTGAAAGCGTTTTATATGGCGAGCACGATGTTGTGTGGAATTCACGCGAACGGATTATTCTCAAATTAGCTGATACACTTACGCGAACGGCATCTGTGTCTGACGCAATCTGGGACGATGCTTGCACTGTATTTCAGCCTGAAGAACTGATGGAAATCGTTGCGGTTGTGTGTCTATTTAACTACTACAACCGTTTTGCTAATGCGCTAGAAATCGAGATAACAAAGTAATATGCGCAGTCATTAGCCGCATCTACGATAAGTCTAAATATCGGTGGTATCCACTTCTGATGAAGATCTTCTTTCATAAATATCCTCTTGCCAAAGTCGTATTGACAACATGCATCGGGGCGGGTATAGGTTATGGCTACTACGCGCTGTTCGGTTGCACATCAGGATGAAGCCTTACGTCGCAGTGGTTCACTGCTGTTGCAATCGGCGGAGCACTCGGATTAAGCTTCGGGCTTCCGGATAAAGCAAAGGCAATTCAAGAATAGAGTGTTAGAATCCGTTATCCAAGCAAACGAGCCGACATCGCGGCTGAAAACGCGCTGAACAAATCCATAAGTGGTTTTGGATATACGCCGAAAACAACCATAAACACGCCTAGCGGAGCCAGACTCCACCACTCTCGGGTTGTCAAATCGCTTAACGCATTCCACCTTTCCTTTCTTTTACCTAAATAGACTCGTTCTATCATCCACAAGAGATAGCCGGCTGTCAGTATCATTCCAATCGCGGCTATCACAGCCATCCATCTGAAGAAAACGAGACCGTTTCCGAATAGCGGAACTGCTATTCCCATCCAAAACTCTTCAGGCGCTTGAAACGTTCCTTTTATTATCAGGAACTCACCCCAGAATCCCATTAAGCCTGGCAGTCCTAACGATGTAAATGCGGCTAGGCTCATCATACCCGTGTATTGGGGCATCTGATTGTAGAGCCCTCCAAGGTCCGCGATGAGTCGCGTATGTGTTCGATCATAAATCACGCCAACCAGCATAAACAATGCGCCTGTTGAAAGTCCGTGTGCGCACATCTGAATTACTGCTCCGTTGATTCCATCCGTATTCATAACGCAAATCCCAAGCGTCATATACCCCATATGCGAAACTGAACTGTATGCGATAAGTTTCTTCAAATCGGCTTGCGCCATTGCTACAAGTGCGCCATATATAATAGCAATCACCGATAACACAGCAATGATTGGGCCGAGTTCCTTAGCGATATCCGGAAAAGTAGGCCATGCGATTCGAAGAAAACCGTACGTACCCATTTTTAATAAAACGCCTGCCAAGATGACACTGATTGCGGTTGGCGCTTCTACATGGGCGTCAGGCAGCCATGTATGGAACGGAAACATTGGAACCTTAATCGCAAAACCAAGAATCAATGCGATAAAAAGTAGCGTTCGTACTAATGAGTCTTGACCTAGCAAGGCAATGCTGTTTGAGATGTCAATGATTCCCCACGAGTTAACGTCGTACGACGAAATCAGACGCATAGCAATTATGGCAATCAGCATGAACACACTGCCAAACAACGTGTAAAGGAAGAATTTGATAGCAGCGTACTCTTTCCTAGCTCCTCCCCAGATTGCGATAAGAAAATACATTGGTACGAGCATTATTTCCCAGAATACATAAAAGAGGAAATAATCTAGAGCAATGAACACTCCGAGCATTGAGAATTCGAGAATCAAAAACAATACGAAGTACTCTTTCTCTCTAAAACTAATGCTGAAGCTCGCTACGCAAGCCATTAGACAAACGAAACTCGTAAGCAGGAAAAGCGGCATCGAAAGCCCATCAATTCCAACCGAGTAATGTACTCCGAGCAAAGGAATCCACTCGACATCGAACACGTGGTTCATAATATCAGGGCTAAAGTTCGTTTCTAGCGTGACCCTAACAAAGAAAACCGCAAGCGCCGCAACGAGCGAAACAGCGAAAGATAGTGCATAAACTAACGATTTTTTCGTCTTCTTCATACACGCTTCAAAAGTGAAACTTAGTATGAAAGCGAGAACCCCAATTACAATCGCCAATGTAATGTAACCCACAGTTGGGTTCGTTTGCAGAATAGGTAGCGGTGCAATCTTAAAACGCGGCACTGCAAGCACTAACAGCGACATTAGAAACGTGACCGTTGAAATCGTTAACGCGAACGCTTTTATGCTTGAGGGTTTGTTCTTTGGAAAGAACATAATAATTATCGCTCCGAGCAGTGGCAAGAAGACGACCGAGTTAAGCGGATTCTTAAAAAACAGCACCAACGCTGAAAGAAATCCTTCATTAGCAAGAACAACATTACCCATTACTCGAATCTCCCTTGACCTTCATCACCGCGCCTACAAAACCTTCGGAGGCGCAAGATTCGGCCATACGTTGATATCGTATCCTCTTTGACTAAGCAAGAAATCAAACGCTCCAAGAATGAGCGCTATAGTTACACACACGAACAGAATGAAAAGGTATGTCTGAATATATCCGCTCTGTGCGCGACGAATAACCCAGTTAACCGCAATCCACATGTAACCCACCGCATTGACAAGCCCGTCGACAACCGTCCTGTCAAACCATCCCGATAAGATTGCGAACAGCTTTGTTAGATTGCCCGCAGAGTTGACGAGAAAGTCTATAATGTACTGATCAAAAACATTCAGAATTTTTGCAAACGAAAGCTTTGGATCGTCAGGATTACGAACAAAAATCGGCGACAGCATTCCCGTATAGAAGCGATCCATATAGTATTTACTTTCAAGCAAAGTTTTGAGCCACATGAATTTCGTGCTAATTCCAGCAAACACTGTTGATTTCTGGACGAATACCATCCAACCAACTCCAAGTCCTGCAAGGCCCATACCGGTTGATAACAGCAATACGAACCAGTTTATATGCGGGGTGTGCGCGTGCGCAAATAAACCGTCTTGAATGAAAATCTGAAACCAAGGAGCAACATCTGGAATACCAGTAAATCCCCATAAAAGACCAAGCGTTCCAAGCACTATCAAAGGAATAGTCATACTGAACGGGCTTTCCTTTGGAAGAACCGGACCGTGCCCATGATGTTCGTCGTGATGCTCGTCTTTCGGCGCTTCGTCGCTTCGGTGTTTGTCCCCTAAAAATGTCATTGCAACAAGACGTGTCATATAGAATGCGGTAAGAAATGCGGCAATTACTCCGAATGCAAAGAGAACCCAATAGATAGGCTTACCGCCTTTCGCCATATCAAAAACGCTAACAAGGATTTCATCTTTGGAAAACCACCCTGACGTGAATGGTAACGCGATTAGCGCAACCGTAGCCATAACAAACGTCACAAATGTTATCGGCATATATTTACGAACGGCACCCATGTAGCGCATATCTTGTTGATGGTGGCAACCGATGATAACTGAACCGCTTCCAAGAAACAAACACGCCTTGAAGAAAGCGTGTGCAATCAAATGAAACATTGCGCCAACCCAACCGAGTGCGCCGAGTCCTAGCACCATATAACCCAACTGGCTGATCGTCGAGTATGCAAGCACTTTCTTAATATCGTTCATCACTGTGCCAAGCAGTGCAGCGATCAGCGCTGTGAAGCCGCCTATACACGCCACAACGATCAAAGTAGTGTCGCTAGCTTGAACGACTGGAAACACTCTACCAAGCATATATACGCCCGCGCTCACCATAGTTGCAGCATGTATCATGGCACTAACTGGAGTAGGACCTTCCATAGCGTCGGGAAGCCAAACCTGTAACGGGAACTGCGCACTTTTTCCGATAGTACCCAAAAACAAACAGATACCTGCAGCAGTTACCCAAGGGAATAAAGCAGTCCCTTCGGCAGTCGTTCCAATCGGGAACAACCGCCATATCTCACTAAAATCAAGAGAACCGACGAGCATAAACGTCATCACTATTCCGAGAAAGAAACCAACGTCGCCGATTCTAGTCGTGATGAACGCTTTCTTACAGGCGTCAGTAACGCTTTTCTTGGTGAACCAAAATCCAATTAACAGGTACGAGCAAAGCCCCATTATCTCCCAGAAAAAGTACATGAATAAAAGCGAGCTGGTGATAACGAGCCCAAGCATCGCTGTAGAGAACAAACAAATGAATGCGTGAAAACGTGGAAAGTGTTTATCTCCACTCATGTAGCCAACGCTGTAGAGATGAATCATGAAGCAGGCAATAGTCACCATCAATAACATCATCGCTGCCATCTTGTCGATTCTCACACCATAATTGACTGCTCCGACAGGTGCATCGAAAAATGTCAATAAGTTGAGCTTATCTGCTGAACTATGTCCGCCGACAGGATATTCTGCTCCGCTCGCATGTTGATCAGGTGGTGTCTCGTGTTCCTCCACCGAAAGAACACCGCTTAAAACAGTAACGTTTGCAATCTCGTTCTCGTTGTTCGCCGACGGGCGTTCGAGGTAGTCCGCAGTATCAGCGACTCGAGGATTTAGGTTAAAAACTTGAAATTTGCTTTCATACACATACCCTTGAGGCTTGCCGATCATCGTTATAAAGACCATTATTCCCATTAACGCGCCCAAGCCCGTAACGAATACAGAAAGATTGCCGCTCCATCTGTCTTTCAGTGTACGTGAAAAAAACGTGATGAGTACGAATCCCATGAAGGGAAGGAGCGGGATGTATATTGCTTTATCAAGAAACCAGTCCATATATCCTGCTTACCACCTCATGAGATTGGCGTCTTCAACTAGAACACTTTGACGCTGACGATAAAGTGCCAGAATAATTGCAAGCCCAACAGCAACTTCAGCAGCCGCGATTATTATTACGAATACCGTAAAAACCTGACCAAC
>CAZRQJ010000112.1:0-8080 GCA_964602075.1 uncultured Planctomycetia bacterium | reverse complement strand
GAACACAATTCTGATTTTCATTAACCAAGTACGTGAAAAAATCGGGATCGTGTTTGGGAATCCCGAAACGACTACGGGCGGTAGAGCGCTAAAGTTTTACGCGTCGGTTCGTATTGAGGTTCGTCGCACTGACAGCGTCAAAATCGGAAACGACATTATTGGCAACATCGTAACGGCAAAAGTAGTTAAGAACAAGATAGCGCCTCCATTCAAGAAGGCACAGTTCGATATCATATTTGGCGAAGGCATTTCACGAACAGGAGATCTGATCGATCTTGCCGTAGCGAATGGAATAGTCAATAAAAGCGGTTCTTGGTATAACTACGGCGATTTGAAACTAGGGCAGGGGCGCGAAAACGCGAAGCAGACGCTAGGCGACCCCAAACTTTTCGCCGAAATTAAACAGAAGATTCTCGATTCTTCAGGACTTGTTTTAGCTGTCGAATCGGATGGAGAAATAGCCGATGAGGCGTAGCGAGAACTAATGCGACAAGTCGCAATGGTTCAACAGCATGAGTAAATTTCACTCTATCGGTTTTCCGACGGAGGCAAAGTAGGTGAGAACTAATGTTATGGGTGATTATCGGATTGGCTTTAGCCATATTCGGTACGGCTGCTGGTGCTTATTATGGCGCTACAAAGCTCGGACCGAAACGTGCGCAAAAAGAAGCCGAACGCATAGAACAAGAAGCGCGAACAAGGTCGGAGCTTGAACTTGAAAGTGCGCAAGCTGAATCGAAACGTATTGTCGCTGATGCTAAGGAGCAGGCGCAAGAAATAATTCTAGAAGCTCAACGGGAAGCAAAAAACCGTGATAGAGAAGTTAAGAACAAAGAAAAAGCGTTGTATCGTCAGGAAGAGCGTGTTCAAAGAAATCAGGATAGATTAGACAGGAAGTTAAGCCAAGTCGAAAAAACGCTCGAGCAAGCAGAGACACGAGAACGCGAAGCTGAAGCAAAAGTACTCGAAATCGACGAACGATTGACTGATATAGCATCTTTGACGGAAGAAGAAGCACGCGAAATCGTTTTAGAGCGGGCGCGCAACGCATCGGAGTATGACATAGCTAGGCTACTCCGTGATATTGAAGAAGAAGCTCGGCAGAACGCTTCAATAAAATCTCGTCACATTCTTGTAGAAGCGATGCAGCGCACGACCATTGATCATTACAGCGAGGCGATTATTTCTACTGTTGAACTCAAGAACGACGATATGAAAGGACGAATAATTGGCAGAGAAGGGCGCAATATTCGAGCGATCGAAGCCGCAACGGGTGTCGATGTAATTATCGACGATACGCCTGGTGTTGTTGTGCTGTCATGTTTCGATCCGATTCGCCGCGAGACGGCACGCCGTGCAATGGAAATGTTGATCGCCGACGGGCGAATCCATCCTGCAAAAATAGAGGAAATTGTCGAGAAAGTTACTACTGAACTTGACGAGGTGATTTGGGAAGCCGGTCAGGAAGCATGTTTCCAGACTGGAATCACTGGCTTGAATCCTGAACTTGTCAAGCTTCTCGGTAAACTAAAGTATCGAACTAGTTACGGTCAGAATGTTCTTAAGCATGCTGTCGAAGTAGCTCACCTTGCCGGCGTAATCGCTGCTGAAATAGGCATCAAAGTGAAAAACGCCAAACGAGGCGGATTGCTGCACGATATTGGTAAAGCTGTTATCGCCGATATGGAAGGTAGCCATCCGGAAGTAGGTATGGAACTCGCGCGCAAGTATGGCGAAAATCCAGTCGTCTGTAACGTCATCGGCGCACACCACGGAGACCTAGAGCAGAGTATTGAAGCAGCATTAGTGCAGGTTGCGGACGCATTAAGCGCTAGTAGGCCAGGTGCACGAGGAGAAGCGTTGCAGAGTTACATTCAACGTCTTACTAAGCTAGAGGATATTGCTGTCAAATTTGCCGGTGTCGATAAGGTATATGCTATCCAAGCAGGTCGTGAACTAAGGGTGTTAGTTAAGCCAGAAACTGTTGACGATGTCCTGTCTTGGGATTTGTGTCGAAAAATCGCTCGACAAATAGAGAAGGAACTCGAATATCCGGGCATGATTAAAGTAACTTTGATACGAGAAGTCAGGGAGATAGACTTCGCTCGCTAAGTGTTTGAATCAAGTAACTTAGTCTGTGCGGCATCAAACTGATTGTCTTTCTCTATATGCTTTGCTTGTTTGGAGTGTGATATATGAGCGGACATAATAAGTGGTCGTCGATTAAGCACCGCAAGGGCGCACAGGATGCTAAGCGCGGGGCATTGTTTTCAAAACTGATTCGCGAGATAACTGTGTCGGTTCGTGAAAGCGGAACAGACGAAGAAACGAATTCCACATTGCGAACCGTGCTGGAAAAAGCAAGAGACGCGAATATGCCGAAAGATACAATCGAGCGTGCAATCGCTCGCGGTTCGGGAGAAAGCGGCGGTCAAGCATTTGAGCGAATCACGTTTGAAGGGTACGCATCTGGTGGTGTGGCTGTGATGATTGAGGCACTTACAGATAACCGCAACAGAACTGTCTCTGACATCCGACACGCATTTACGAAGTGCGGAGGCAACCTCGGAGAGAACGGTTGCGTTTCTTGGATGTTTGAGCGGAAAGGAAGACTTGAAATTCCTTTGTCGAATCTTAGTGACGATGAAATGATGGTGCATGTGCTTGAAAGTTCTGCGGAAGACTTCGCCAGAGAGGAAGACAATTTCGTCGTTATCTGCGCAACTGAAGACTTTGCTGTGGTTCGTGACTATTTTAAGTCAAATAATTTAAATCCACATAATGCGGATCTTGTTTTGATCCCGAAGAGCACTGTGCAAGTCACTGAAGAAAAAACGGCTAACCAAATATTCAGATTGCTAGACATGCTGGATGATCTTGACGACGTTCAAAAGACCAGTTCAAACTTTGAAGTCGACGATGCCATTATGGCGAAGATGGAGGGATGATGAGAATTCTCGGCGCAGATCCTGGATATCACAGAACCGGTCTCGCCGTGATTGATGTTGTCGGAAACAAAATATCGTTATTGGACAGTCGCTTAGTTGAGACCGATTCCAACGACGAGTTTGCGATGCGGCTTCTTCATCTTTACAATGAGATTGAGAATCAGATTACTGTTTTTGAACCCAACGAAATTGCGGTCGAGGAACTGTTCTTTTCTAAAAACGTAAAAACTGGTATTGGAGTAGCGCATGCTCGCGGAGTAGTTTTGCTTGCCGCCGCTAGAAGCAAGCTAAAGATCTACGAGTACAAACCAGCTACAATCAAGATAAACATAACTTCAAACGGTAATGCAACAAAGGAACAAGTGCTTTTTATGGTTGAACGCATTTTAGGCAACAAAATCAACGGCAAACGCGATGACGAAATAGACGCTATTGCTGTTGCGATATGTCATAGTTTTTTGGTCAGATCGCGGAGGGCGGAACATTGATCGCTCACTTAGACGGTTTAGTTGTAGAAATAAACAAATCTGGTCACATTGTTCTATCAATTGGCTCTTTAGCCTTTGAAATTCATACACCTGCTTTTTCAAATCTAACAATCAATGAAGGCGATATGCTGCGTGTTTACACGCACCTGATTGTTACTAGTGAACGCCCTGTTTTATATGGCTTTCTTAATGCATTCGATAGAAATCTTTTTAAATTGCTGATGACGGCGACACAGGTTGGTCCGCGTGCGGCGTTGAATATCCTTGAACTTGGAGGGAGCGCTGTCGCACGTGCTATTTCAACTGGAGACGCAAGGACGTTAACCGCTGCATCGGGAATTGGCACAAAAAAAGCCGAGAGAATTGTCCTCGAACTTAGGGACAAGCTTGCTGGATTGGCAGCGTCGTCGGTGTCAGAGGAATCTTATCAGCCAAAAAGGGACTCTGCGGATTCAACGGTGCACGAAGCTCAAGATGCGCTTGTGACACTCGGTTTTAGCAATCAAGCATCAATTAAAGCTGTCAATGATGCCTTACTGGGCACAGACGAAAAGGTAGATACGGTTGAGCTAATAAAACTAGCTTTACGGAAAATAAAAGGGATATGATCGCTTACTGTAAGAGACATTGTTACTGGATTTATTGCAAAAAGTTTGCAACGCGGTGATATAATTACTGCTTTATCTCCAGATGGGCACGATTATAAAACCTAAGCTGATTCTTTCAGATTGTCGAACGTTGTTTCGAGGTAAAGCCGTTCGGATAAGCAACGGGCTTATTGACGAAATTGGTGATTTTGATAAGTTAAGGAAAAGCAATTCAGGCGATAAAGTTTATGAACTAGACAATGCTGCTGTTCTTCCAGGACTAACCAATGCTCATTGTCACTTAGAACTTGATTGGTGCGAAGGGAAAATCAAATATAACGGCAATTTCTTGGATTGGTTGCAGTCGATAAGGGATATAAAATTCAGCCAAAATCCCCCCACACCGAACCCGTTTCCTTCGATTACAAGCATGCTTAAAACGGGAACAACAACGCTTATCGACCATTACTCAATGCCTTTGCCAATGAAAGCGATTCAGCGTACAGGACTTAGATATTTTCCGCTGCGCGAAATGTTTGAGTTTAACAATCACTCGCCAATTTCTAAAGAAGTCGCGACGAAAACAAGTTTTGGATTCGCGGTTCATTCTCCTTACACAACTTCGAGAGAGATTGCATTAACATGCAAAGAGCTATCGGAGAAGTGGCGCAGACCCATCAGTACGCATTTATCTGAAATGCGCGACGAAATAGATTTCATTAAACGCGGTAACTCTGCTCATATTGATAAACTACATCTAAAGGGCGATACTTTCGATTCAGATTGGCGTGGTGTTGGGAGCACTCCCGTAGAGTACTTCTACAAACTAGGGATTTTGAACCGCCGCACATACGGGATTCACCTGAATTATTGGGAAGATAACGACCTTTATTATTTAGCAAAGAGCGGACTTACACCGGTTTTTTGTCCTAAGAGTCATCGCTATTTTCAGCATCCTCATCATCCAATCGAAGAGTATCGTCGTTCGGGGCTTTATGTAGCGCTAGGCACCGATTCGCTGGCTAGTAATGATGCCCTTAGCATTATTGAAGAAGCTAAATTGGTTGCAGAGGAATATCCGTACATTCCGTTAAGCGAGCTTTTCAATTCAATTACTGTATATGGACTTAGACCGCTGGGATTGAATGCTAGGCTTGGAATAATTAAAAAGGGAAATATCGCAGATGTGACAGTCTGGAATAACATCAGCGGTGATTCGCCTGACGAGGTTATCCGCGAAATTATTCTTGAACGTGACAGCACATTGTTAACAATGGTAAACGGTCTCGTTAGATATGTAGATATGTCAGTCGGCGGAGTTTAATACTCTCTGAAAAGCCCGTGCAATTTACCAAGAATTTTCACGGAGCGTTCATCGCGGTCTGGGTATCTCGGATTGAAGCTTCGGAGTGTGATCTTGTCGGTTTTGTGCAGAACTTGTTTAAGCGTTGCTTCATCGCCAATCAGACAAGCAGCTATCTCGCCGGTTTGAACGTTTTCTTGCTTACGGAGTATAACAATGTCTCCTTCAACAATGCCCAGACCATTCATTGAGTCGCCTTTTACTTTAAGCGCAAAAAATTCACTTCCATCGGGTAATTCGGTTGGGTAGTTGAAAATTCCTTGTAGATTGCTGTCGGCGAACACAGGTTGTCCAGCAGCGATTGCGCCATATAGCGGAACAATGCCATCGTTACCGTCGGAAAGCTCGGCGCGAGCTTTGGGTGTGATTAAAATACCGCGACTCTTCAGTTTGTTTCGTTCGAGATAACCTTTTCGCTGGAGCGCAAGAACGTGGTCATATGCACCTTTCACGCTACAATCGTACAAAGCGGCAACATCTCGAATCGTTGGCGGTATGCCGTGTTCACGTATGAACCCGGCAACGAGTTCAAGAATCTGTTTTTGACGCGCAGTAATTGTTTTACTCATAACATACACAAGTATAGCATACATCTGTATCAAGTCAAGAGTCTAGTATAATTAATTTTCATTTATGACTCGTTTCAGAGATTGGTCCGAAGCTATTATTGAAAAAGTGCGAAGTCTGCCCCATGCGCCAGGCGTCTATCAAATGAAGGATTCATCCGGTCGAATTCTGTACATTGGAAAAGCGCTAAGTTTGCGTGACAGGGTGTCGAGCTACTTCAATCGTTCGCCTAAACACGGCGAGAACATCGAGTTGATGCTTGATAAAATTCATGATTTCGATACACTGTTAACGCGCACTGAAAGCGAAGCTTTCATTCTAGAAGCTAATCTAGTTAAGCAGTTTCAACCTCAATACAACATTCTACTTAAAGATGATAAGACCTATCCATATATAAAAATAACAGTGAAGGAACCTTATCCGCGTCTTTTTGTAACGCGCAGCATCATTCAGGACGGGAGCAGATACTTCGGACCGTATACGAGTGTTGCTTCGATGCGGCGTGCGCTTCAATTCATCGCAAACCTCTTCAACCTAAGAACGTGCGCGCTAGAGCTTGACGGAGAAAAATTCATTCCGAAACCCTGTTTGGATTATCATCTGAAACTGTGCAGCGGCCCATGCGCAAATCTGATATCGAGAAGCGAGTATTTTGAACTAACACAGCAAGCTTTGAACTTCTTTGCCGGTAAAGAGGAAGAAGTAAAAAAGAATCTTGAGGAACGAATGCAAATCGCAAGTAGTGAGCAGAGATACGAATCGGCAGCGCGGATTAGAGACATTCTATTCGCGGTTAAGAAGACTCAAGACAAACAAATATTGTGGGGGAAAGTCACGGATTGTTTCGACACGCTTGGGTTTGCATATAGCGAAAAGCAAGCGGTTGTAATGCTGATCCCGGTTCGCGGCGGCCGCGTATTAGGTGAAATCGAATACTATATGGAAAACGAATTGTGTGAGGAACCAACTGAAATACTCGACAGCTTTCTTCAGCAGTACTACTCAAATCCGCAACATATACAGGCAACCGTATTGTTACCGGAGAATCTTGAGTCTGCAGAAATTGCTTCAGAGTGGATGAGCGGTTTGTGCGGTAAAAAAGTCAGAGTTTATTCGCCAAAGCGCGGGCGGAAACATAAACTCGTGGAAATGGCGATGACGAATGCAGCCGAAAGACTGCGATTGAAGCTGTTAGGCAGACTTGACGAGTATGTCCTGTCGCCGGGTATCGTAAGACTCAAAGAACTGCTAGGACTAAGATTTAATCCTCGCCGAATTGAAGGTTTCGATATAAGTCATACAAGCGGTACAGAAACAGTTGGAAGTATGGTTGTGTTTGTTGACGGAAAACCTGTTAATAAAAGTTATAGGAGTTTTACGCTCAAAAACAAGACAGGTGGAGACGACCTCGCGGCAATGAAAGAGATATTGCGCAGAAGGCTGTTGCGCTACTTGTCCGACGACAATTGGCATTATCCAGATTCACTCTTGCTGATTGACGGAGGTAAAACTCAACTCGACACGGTGCTAAGCGTTGTGCGAGAATTAAAACTCGAACACCCATCGGGTATTGACTTGATCGGAGAAGAAGATCCAAGTAATGCTCAACTCGATAAGGTAAGAAACGCAGGACTCGACGCGAGTGCAGCAACTTCGGATATTGATAGCAACTCAAATAGAGAGGAAACGGAAACGATTCATGAGACAGGCATCGAGCTTAAGCGTGAAATACTTGCTGGGACATACTTGTCTATCGAATGTCATCCTCTTGAAAGGCTTGCCTTTGTTGCGCTTGCGAAGCGCGAAGAGACGATAATTCACTATGACCGTTTCGGCAATCTACTGCAGCACCGACTCGATCCTACCGATGCAGGACTGTCGTTGTTGATTGCTGTTCGCGACGAATCGCATAGAAGAGCGCAACGTCACCATCATGCAAGGCGTGAAAGCTATACGCGCCATACAATGCTTGACGACATTCAGGGAATCGGCAAGGTAAGGGCGCGTTTGCTGCTCAAAGAACATAAGAGCTTAAAGAAAATACGCGACGCGTCAGTTGATGAGCTTGCAGCGTTACCCGGAATGACAATAGAAGCAGCAATCGCAGTTAAACGAGCTCTTCTAGAA
>CAZRQJ010000111.1:3622-8243 GCA_964602075.1 uncultured Planctomycetia bacterium | reverse complement strand
AATCACAGCCCGTAATGACTACTGTATGTTTTTACTCCAATTCTGTCCAGTTTTATGGGTGCAGTTCAGTTTCTGTTTATTTAGAACCCACAGACTGGTAGTCTATACTACTTTGATTCCCTATACATCCACATACGTGTAATCGCGAACACCGCGGGAAGTAGTATGAGAACGAGAACGGTGCTCGAAAGCAGACCGCCGATGAGCGGGACGGCAATCGGTTTCATAATTTCGCTGCCCGCGCCGTGCGTGTACATTATCGGTACGAGTCCGATAACGCTCGTTGCGACGGTCATGAGTTTCGGGCGCAAGCGCAGAGCGGCGCCTTCAAAACTCGCGTTGATTATCTCTTGCGGTGTGAGCGGAATACCCGCGTTGACGCGCCGCTCGATCGCTTCGTTCAGGTACACGATCATGAGAACGCCGGTGTTGACGGCGAGCCCGAACAGCGCTATGAAGCCGACCCACACGGCGACGCTTATGTTCATTTGGTGGTAAGCGAGCATCCACACGCCGCCGGTGAACGCGAACGGCACGCATGACATAACGACAAGCGAGTCGAGGATATTGTTGAACGTGAAGTATAGAATCACGAATATGATCGTTAGAACGACCGGCATGATGATAAGCAACCGCTGGCGAGCGCGAAGCAGATTCTCCCACTGTCCGCTGATTTTATAGTAGTAACCGGTAGGCAGTTTGAGGTTTTTCGACAGCGCGGCGTCGAGGTCTTTCACGGTCGAGCCGAGGTCGCGATCGCGAATGTTTATGTAGACTAGCGATCGCAGTAGTCCGTTTTCGCTCGAAACCATCGGTGGACCGTCAACATATTCTATTTTGGCTACCATATGCAACGGTATCTGTCCGAATCCCATCGTCGGAATAAGCGTTTCGAGCAGTTTATCGAAGTTGTCGCGATAGTCGCGCGCGTAGCGGACGCGCACGGGATAGCGTTCGCGCCCTTCGACCGTCATTGTCTGCTCCATGCCTCCGAGCGCAGTTTCGATTACCATTTGCACGTCGCCCACGTTTAAGCCATAGCGCACCGCAGCTTCTCTATCGACGGTAATGTCAATGTATCGTCCGCCGGTAATGCGCTCCGCGAACACATCGACTGCGCCGCTCACTTCGCGAGATATACGCTCTGCGTCAAGCGCAAGTTTTGCAAGCGTGTCAAGATCTGCACCGTAGATTTTTATGCCAACATCCGTGCGTACGCCGGTTGACAGCATCTGTATTCGGTTGATTATCGGCATTGTCCAGCCGTTCGTCACACCCGGCATTTTAACCATCAAGTTGAGTTCGTCGCGTATGTCATTAAGCGTTTTGCCTTTGGGCCATGTTTCTTCAGGCGTTAGCTGGACGAACGTTTCGATCATGTTCATCGGAGCGGGGTCGGTCGCGGTCTCCGCTCGCCCAACCTTGCCAAGCACGCGCACAACTTGTGGGTGGCTTTTTAGTATTTTATCCTGCACCAGCATAATGCGTTTAGCTTCGGTTATCGTAACGCCTGGGAGCGTTACCGGCATGAATACAAGCTCGCCTTCGTTTAGGTTGGGCATAAATTCGCTGCCGAGACGCTGATAAATCGGAATTGTGAACACTACAAGCGCGACGGAAATCGCGATAATGAGCCAGCGAAATTTAAGAGCTAAACGTACGAGAGGAGCGTAAACCCAGTTGAAAAATTGCGTAACCGGATTTCTCCATTCGGGCAGCGCGCGCCTACCCATAAACAGAGACAGAATGACGGGCGTAAGCGTAATAGCGATTAACGCGCTCACGAGCATAATGCCAGTTTTTGTAACTGCGAGCGGAATGAAGAGTTTGCCTTCCTGTCCGGTCAGCAGAAAGACAGGTATGAAACTTGTGAGAATTACGAGCGTGGTCGTGAATACGGGCTTCCCGACTTGTTTACAGGAGCGCATAATCGTGTCGAATTTTTCTTTGTAAGACAGAATACGCGTTCCGCCCGCGCTCGCGTTCGCAAGGTGGCGATGAGCGTTTTCGACGAGCACGATTCCATCGTCGACGATAACGCCGATAGTGATCGCAATACCCGTTAGGCTCATAATGTTCGCGTTCATACCAAGCGAGCGGAGCAGAATGAATCCGCCGAGCACCGCAATCGGCATTACAGTGACGATTACCATACTCGAACGCCATTCGAGCAGAAATATCAGTATTATCAATACAACCGCTATGATTTCTTCAATTAGGGTATGTTTGACGTTACCGACGGCGCGCTCGATAAGCTGACTTCTATCATGGACTACTTCGATTGTGACACCTTTTGGTAATCCGCGTTCAACTTCGGTTATTTTCGCCTTAACGCGGTCGATTACTTCTTTCGCATTCTCGCCCATGCGCATGACGATAATGCCGCCGACAACCTCGCCATCGCCGTTAAGCTCAAGAAGTCCGCGTCGCATTCCGCTGCCTTTCTGGACAAATCCAAGATGTTTAACCTGAATCGGAATGCCAGTCATTGACGACGAAACGACTATGTTCTCAATATCCTGAAGCGATTCGATATAGCCGCGACCGCGAATATAGAACTCTTCGTTGTTCTGTTCAAGCATGCGCCCGCCGACTTCATTGTTGGACATCTTGAGCGCGTCTACAACCTCGACGATGCGAACATCATACTGGCGCAGCTTCTCTGGATCGAGGTCTATCTGATACTCTGTGATATGACCGCCTATACTTGCGCATTCAGATACGTCATCCAACGACGCAAACTGGTAACGCACGTAGAAATCTTGCATGCTGCGGAGTTCGGCAAGCGAGTGTCCCTTCTCGGATTTAAGGATGTACCAGAGGACGTGTCCGACGCCCGTACCGTCGGGACCTAACTCGGGAACTGCTTGTTCAGGCAGAAGGCCCTTCGAGCTTGAAAGGCGTTCGAGAACGCGGCTGCGCGCCCAGTACAGATCAACCTTTTCGTCGAAGATAACGTAAATCAGACTAAAATCGTAAAAACTCTGACCGCGCACGTCTTTTACGTGCGGCAACCCCATCATCGCCGATTCAAGCGGATATGTCACTTGATCTTCAACTGTGAGCGGCGCTTGTCCGGGATAACGTGTGTAAACAATAACTTGGTTTTCAGAGAGATCGGGAAGCGCATCGATCGGAGTGGTAGCCATTGAATACCATCCCCAACCCATTATGCCGAGCGCGAAAAGGATGACAATGAATCGGTTACGCATACAGAAGTCAATTACGTTTACTATCATTTGTTTATCCCGTCGTAACTCTAATCCTCTTCATATCGTTAATCAATTTGTGCGCTGTTGTCGCCACTATCATCTTTATCAGTGTCTTCGCTAGGTGCATCGCTTGCCGCGCCGGCGCTCATCATTTGTGCCTCGCTGTCAACTAAGAAGGTAGCGCCGCGTATAACAGTCTGTCCAAGCCTCAATCCCTCCGTTACTTCATAATACTCGCTGTCATCGCCAACTATGCGCCCAATCGTAACGCTTAACGGGCGATACACATCGGGATCGTCTGTCGTGGGAACCCATACGCGCGCCCCCTTGCCGCTGATTAACACAGCATCACGCGGAACAACGAGAAACTTTTCACTCTCACGCTTAAGAATGCGCCCTTCGACGTACATTCCGGGACGGAATTTGTAGCCGGGGTTGTCAATAACGGCGCGCACCTTTAGAGTGCGCGTCCCTTCAGTCAGCTGTGGCAGAAACATTGATATCGTTCCATTCGCTGAAACTTTACCTCCAAGCGCAGTCACAGAAAGCGCAACTCGATCGCCAACCGCTACCTTAGGAATGTCGGGTTCATAAATTTCGAGATCGACCCAGATTGGCGAAAGATTAGCGAGTTCTATTACCGCACCGCCTTCCATAACGTATTCGCCTTGAGTCATAAGGACCTGATTCACCAAACCGCTACGACGCGCAAAAACCGTAATAGTATCCACAACTGTGCCGTCTTCTTCAAGAAGTTTGACTTGAGCATCCGTCATTCCGAGTAGTTTCAGTTTGCGTCGTCCGCTTTCGATCAACCTGTTTGTGCCTTCGATTAGGTCAGTAAAACCTTTTTCCACGAGATTTTTCTTTGCACCTACAGAGATTAAAAATTCCTCTTGCGCTGCGACCAAATCCGGACTGTAAATTTCCATCAGCTTAGCGCCAGTGGATATATATGCGCCAACTTCTTGAGCATACAATCTGTCTATACGTCCCTCAACATAGCTTGATAAACGGTAAAAAGCGTTTTCAGGCATCACGAACGAACCAAATGTTTTGATTTCAGGCATTAGCGTGAATTCTTCGACATTGCCGAGTTCAACATTTGCCTTGACGCGATCGAGAGGAGAAAGGCTTACTGTGGTCACTCCGCTGGTGATAGCTTCCTGCATTTCCTTCGCTTTTTCACCTGATACCTTAATAAGCTCCATTCCGCATATCGGACAAGTTCCGGGTTTGTCGCTCGTAATCCACGGGTGCATAGAGTCGATGTAAATAAAATCACCGCTTTCGTCGGTCGTCCCGTCCGCAGTTTGCGCAGGCGGGGTATAACCTGCGATTAGTAAATTGTCAATCTGTCCGCGCTGATTGCGAACAAACAACCCGAGAATTACTATTACCCCAAGCAG
>CAZRQJ010000111.1:0-3612 GCA_964602075.1 uncultured Planctomycetia bacterium | reverse complement strand
AACTAGGACACCTATGTTTACTTTAACCATAATCCACACCATTGAGGGAAGTGAGGAGCGATTGATTCTGCGATTTTGACATGAGTTGGCGAGCTGTCGAATCAACCGCTCCTTCGATACGCTAATTACGTATTTTTCTTCGCGCCGTCTTTTGAGCAATGGGATTTGTCTTTCGACCCGTCTTTTGAACAAGCTTCGCCGTTCCCAGCTCCATCTTTTTTACAGTCGCCGTCTTTCTTAGAGCCGTCTTTGGGACAAGCTTCGTCTTTCCCAGCTCCATCTTTCTTACAGTCGCCGTCTTTCTTTGCGCCGTCTTTGGGACAAGCACCTTTGTCTTCACTTTCACAAGACCCGCACTTGCCTTCAGATTTGCATTTACCGTTATCTTCTGAAGAATGATGGCTGGTTGTCGAAGAGTCTTTGGGGCAGCAATCGCCCTTACTGCCATCTTCGACAAGAAGCGGTGAAACCTCCGCAAAACGCACAACCGTGCTTTTGTTCTCTTCAGCGAATCCCTTAGCTGCAACTTCATTTGAAAAAGCCGCATAATAAGGAGGCATCGAGTTTTTGAGCTTTTCGACTGCCACGAAGTATGCCTTAGATAGATCGACATATTTGCGAGTCTTCGCAGATGCGGTCGGGTAGTCAATAACGCTTCCCTTTGTCAGGTCAACTTTGTTTGCCGACGCATACTCGCCCCAGCATGCAAGACCCGCTAAGTACACGTCGCCATATTTGACTTCGGTTGGACTCTTAGCCGAATTCATACCACACATCGGGCATTTGCGTACAGGTGCGTTTTGAGTTTCCGACGACGCCATAAATGCGTAAGCGGCAACCGATAAAATCACTAATAACATCGCTGCAATAAAATACTTCTTCACAAAAAAACCTCCAAAAACAAAAAGTAATCAAACTTCACTAAACTCAAGATATCTCCTTCACAGGAGACAACCGATTATGTATCCGAGCGCCATTGCAACGACTATTGCAATCGCTACCCATCTTAATACCGATTCGCTGACCGATGTTTCCATAAAGTTCACCGAATTCTACAAATTCCCCGACTCGACAAATGACTTCATTTCGTTATAGCGGACAATCCGTCCACCGAGATCGCCAATCGCCCCCTTCGCATCGGTTTCGTTCAAGAAAGCTGGAACTCCGGGCGGCATAGAGCCTTTAATAGCCCCATCTAGTCCGACTAAGTAATATGCATCAGCAGCTTTAATCATCTTCTTTTCAGCATCATCTTTCGAGCGTGTCGTGTAATTGAGAACTTCAATCTCCGATGCTGTTTTGCTTTTTGTATAGTCGAAAAAACAGGAAAATGAATCGAATCCAACCCATTTGTCTTCGATAAAAGCCGCAATCATCGCGCTCGATTTCGATGGCGCCATTCCGCAGGGCGGACACTTATCTTCAGAAAAGGATGCCAAACGCGCTTCGAATTCGCTCTTAACCGTTCCTGATGCATCGCTCGTTGTTGTACCGAGCGCCATTTTCGACATATCATGACCCGCCGTTGAGTTGTCTTCAGTTGTTTCAGATGCGCCTTTGACTTTCTTTATTGCCTCATTCGGACTTGCATGACCGGGATACGGTTCAATAAGTCTCGAATAAACCCAGAAAAGCACACCTAGCGCGGCAAACGCAAATAATATCCCGGCGAAACCTTTACCACCAGAGCCGCGTATTAGCTCCGATTCGGGAATGTGAATCTGGTCTTTAGGTTCGCCAAATGTTGCCCGATCCGTTACATCAGTTGGTTCGTTATCGCGCTTCGGTTCATGTTTTCCTTTATCCGTTGTCATCCAATTTACCTCCTTCAATGATGTTGTTTTTCGTTTCATTATTGCTTACACCAGCGGTCGCATCCGCGACCGCTCCGAGAGTAATGTAGTAGAGCTTTGAGCGCGATTCCGCTCCGTCCACTAACGCAAGTTTCATTTCGCCTTCAAAGTTGACAAGCGCAACCTGTGCTTGTATCAACTCCGATAGTCCCATCATATTCACCTGATAACCAGCCAAAACAGCGTCGAATGTAGTTTTGGCGAGTGGAATAAGCGCTTTACGATATTGTTCGATTTTCGGAAGTATCAACCTGCAACAGGAAAGTTCGACTTGTCCCTTTGAACGAACTCGGTTCAGCAACTCATCCTGCATTACGCTTACTTCAGCTTTCATAGCGCTAACTTCTCTATATGCGGGATCCTGCATCCTCTTCTGGTATATCGGGAGGTTAAACATTACTTCTAAGCTTACTCGGTCGTCCATTTCGTAGCTGTATGTGTAGTCTAATTTCAGCTCATAATCGGGATGATAGTCTTTCTTTGCTAACCTTTGTCGCTCCTCTGTTTGCTCCAATAAGACTTCGAGCCACCTGTTTTCAGGATGACGAGATAATGTCGCTTGCCATAGCGACTCGGCATCAACAACTTCTACAGGCTCAAACCAAGGAACTTCTGAAAGTTCTATGATAAAATGGGTGTCGGGAAGACCCATCATGCCTGCTATTTCAGCAACAAGCTCGCCATGCATGAACATTGCTTCCTGGCGCATCGAAACTAACATTTCACGCTCGGTTTGGATCATAAGCACATCCGCGAGAGGTGCCTTTCCAAGCTCATATCGGACGCGAGCGATGTTCTCCATTACCTCAAGAAGCGTATCGCGGCGAGAAAGAGTTTGCAATTCAACATCCACGCGAGCGTATCTGTAATACATTGCGATCATCTCGCCGGCAAGGTTGTATTCCGCTTGAGCAACTTTGAACTTCTGAAGCTCGACATCGTATGCAGCGATGCGCTCTCTCGAAGAACGTTTTCCGTAACTGGAAAACATTTGCGATATGCTGAAATTCTGGCGAATCATTGAATCTTCGAGATCCCAAGGGAAAATGGCGGGAAGATCCATCAGCATCAAACCGACTTTAGGATCCATAGGCGCGCCTGCCATCGTCACCTTCTGTTCGAGAGCTGCGATGCGAGCGCGTTCCATTTTAAGCATAGGACTTTGTTCGACAACGTTATGCATAAGTTCAACGAGCGGAGCGGGAAGGTATTCGTTGTTCGAGTCGCTTATCTTGAAAGGTTCACTGTTTACTAGCTCACGCACACGCGCGAACATTTCAGCTTCCATCTCTTCTAGTGAATCAGATTTTGCGCCGTCGCCCTTTGCTATGTCAACAACGCTGTCTGACACTCTGCGCAAGCTGATAGCATCGCCTTGAGCGGCGTTGAGTCCTGTCGTTAGCGCTAACGATAAAACACTGACTGCTATGATAAAAAACGATGAACGCGGTATGTTGCGCCCGATGTTTCGAGCGCAGCTTGAAATCGAATTGAAATGATAACCCACGAGCACAATGTACCATGACTCATAGTATTTTATTTTTGTTCAGAATAAAAGTCGGAGTTTTATTTTTATTTCACACAATATTTTTCTACTATGTGTGGTAGTATATAGAGGGCAGGCTTCAGAGCTTGTTACTATTTATAAGGTTTATATCGGACGCCTTCGGAAGGTGACTTTAGATGAGCGATCTTGGACCGCTTCAGAAAGAAGTGCTGGAAGTGATGTGGAATTTGAGACGAGCCAACGTGCAGGACG
>CAZRQJ010000110.1:5427-8295 GCA_964602075.1 uncultured Planctomycetia bacterium | reverse complement strand
GAAAAGAATCGCCTTCGCACTTTCATAGCTAGCCATATCGCCGTGGAAATCGAGGTGATCTTCTGTTAAATTCGTGAATGCTCCAGCAGTAAATCTTGTGTATGCAACTCGTTTTTGAATTAGCGAATGTGAGCTCACTTCCATACAGACATGAGATACATTGTCTTGTAAGGCGCGCTTCAAGCGATTTTGCAAAAACATCGGATCGGGAGTTGTTAATTCGCTTTCGCGCAAATACTCACTACCATCGTAAGTGCCAACCGTAGTTAGCGCAATAGCTTTATGTCCCGCAGCCTGCAATATTGCTGTCAACAATGAGACTACAGTTGTTTTTCCATTCGTACCTGTTACACCGATCACGCATAAATGTTTCGACGGTTCACCTGCGATTTTAGAAGCCAATGCTGCTAGAGCATTACGTCCATCGTGAACTCTGATGATATTCTTAACACGGCAGTTCTGATCTATCAAACTTAATCCGCTTTCACACACAATAGCCAGCGAGCCTCTTTCTGTCGCATCATTTATATATGTATGTCCATCCAGTTTATCGCCTCGATAAGCGACGAAAACAGACCCGCGTTCACATTTCCGTGAATCTTCGGTCACGGATGTAATTTCAGCTTCGGGATCTTCCACCCTTAATTCAATCACATCGAGCGCTTCAAGTAATTTCGACAACCTCATATCAATAAAACAGATTCCTTACGATTTCCCTAAAAACTCCACTGGGCTTATACGATCAAGGTAACAGATTCTGTCAGCGACCTTCTTGAAAAGAGGTGCAGATACTTCACCACCGTAAAATTTGCCGCGTGGATTCATAAACATCACCAAAACGACATATTTTGGCTTGTCTGCGGGGAAATACCCAACAAAACTTGACAGGTATTTTCCTTTCGCATAGCCGCCATATTTTGAGTGAACCTGTCCAGTGCCAGTTTTACCTGCAACATGCAAACCACTCGACAAACGAGCTCTTGTGCCTGTTCCTTCGCCCGACTCTACTGTTGCAGTAAGCATATTTCTCATCAATTCAACCGTTTTGGTGGAGTAAACGCGACCGTCGGAACCGAGTCGTTCCGATGCAAAACGTCGCTGGTCCCTATTCCGATAGGAAACATATCTTGCGATCTTACTATCAACATCACCAACTATGCCGCCAATATCTTTTGCCGAACCTAAGACAATTTGGGGCTGAATCGGATAACCTCCATTGGCTATTTCAGCAAAAGCGGTAAGTATTGCTAACGGCGTTAAAGAAATGCCTTGTCCAAACGCTGACGTTGCTTCGTCAGTGTCGTATATCTCTGGATACAGTCCACGCTTATCCTTTATCGCGTGTTCGGGTTTTCTACCAACAGCTTCTTTGGGCATTCCAAGCCCTGACTTCTCAAACAGAAACGCATTTTCAAATATCGACATCAAACCGTTGAGCCCTATGTCTTTACCTAGTTGCACCATGTAAACATTGCTAGATTTGATAACCGCTTTATCCAACGCGATTAATCCATAACCCATTCCTTTTTTTGCTTCAAAAATTGTAATATCTTTGACCTTTATAGAAGGTGGGCACAAGTACTGATGAGTTATATCTACGTAACCTCTCTCAAGCGCTCCAGCAACAACGATTGGTTTCATAATACTTCCTGGTTCAACAACATACGCATAAAGCGGGTTCGACGCAATTTCACCGACGACACCACCCGCCGCAACGTTGTTCGGGTCGAACGTAGGACGGATTGCATTTGCTAGAATCTCTCCATTATTCGGATCCATCACCGCGACCAAACCCCAATCCGCTCGGTATTCATTCATAGACATGTCTAGCTCTATATCGCATACGGTTTGAATGCTCTCGTCAATTGTTAAATAAATATCGCGACCGTGAGTAACTTCCCTGTCTATGTAGGTAGTGCCTGGAATTTTCCCCCACCTTCTGTCACGCTGGTAATAAACGCGACCGGGCTGTCCAGTCAATAAATCATCAAAAGCTGCTTCTATCTGGGTTCTAACGTCGTCTCTAGCCCTAACAAATCCAAGAGTATGCGGTGACATTTGGTCTTTATACGGATAATACCGAGTGTAGTATTCTTCAATGAAAACACCGATTAGATTCAGATTATGCACTTCTATCATCTTAGCTTGATCGATTCCGCGCTTTACAATATAGTATTTTCGGTTTTGTTCTCGGGCTGTTCTTAAACCGGTCAGCAGTTCCGTCAAGTCCACTCCGAGTTCGCGAGATAACATGTCCGATACCATTACCTCTTTCTGTAGCATAGACGGATCGACAACGACATTGAACCGTTTTTCGCTGATAGCTAAAATTGAACCATTGCGAGCGCGAATAGATCCGCGTCTGGGAGGAACTTCGTAAAACGCCGTCCATTTGGCATCAAGAGCATTTAGTGTTATATCGCGCGCGTATGTCTGCCTATAAAAGACACATCCCAGAATCAAGAAGACAAACTTCCACTTGTTTGATGCCGCATTCACCTGTCGGTTCATCAATTCTAAGCGCACAATACTTCTCCAGTACATTCATATATAATCCGAAAGCGGCGCGAATAAAAGTTTAGAACTTGATTAACTCGCCTCCGAATTCGACTCTTGAACCACTAAAACCATAAAGAGTATCGACAAGCGATCTTGTGTCTGAAGCTAACAACTTCGGATCTTTGTGAACAAATCTCATTATTTGCGGGTATTCGAGGCCAAGCTCGAATTTAAGCTTTGCGTCGAAGAATACGTCTCGTCTTGCGCCGAGATTCCCCGCTTGGGCATGCGAAATCTGCACTTCTAAACTCTGTATAGAATCTTCTAGCTGTTGAAGTCGGTATTCCTTTTGAGAAATACGTGTAGCGA
>CAZRQJ010000110.1:0-5417 GCA_964602075.1 uncultured Planctomycetia bacterium | reverse complement strand
TATACCAATAACCGCTAGAAAAATCAAAGTTATAATCAACCCAACGAAGAGATTCCACTTAAAAGTAAACGACGGGTTTTCAAAAACTGACGGCTCCTTGCGACGATACTTTTTGCCGTCATCGAAGCTAACCGGCTCGTGCGGCATTGATTGTTCAGCTTTCCGCTTAATCGTCGTAGTGCTCATTCTTTAACCTCCTCGACCCGTATAGATGTTTTACAGAATACGCGAAGCATCGCAGAATGAGCAGCAGGATTTCGTTTGATTTCATTTCGCGTAGGTTTTACTGCGCCTGGGGTAATCCGCTTCAAAGCCCAATCTGGATTCTTCAATCCTGCTGATCGGTACATACGAGTTGCATTTTTGACAATTGTGTTTTCATGACCGGCAAAGGTCAAAATCGCTAATCTTCCATCAGTTTCTAAATATTCAATGGCATTGTTTAAACCTATCTCAAACGAGCGCACTCCATCGTTTACAGCTTCTCTTAATGCCATAAAAACCTGACCGAGTTTTCGCTTACGCTTGCCGTACGGCATTTTTTCCGGGTATATCAACGATATAGCTTTGACAAGTTCATGCGTAGTCTTTATCGGTGACATTGCTCTCTTCTCGACTACTGCTTCTGCAACTCGCTTGGCTTCGTAAACATCGCCTAACTCGGAAAAAATCTTAACCAGTTCATCCAAGCTTGCATTATTGATTATGAATTCAGCATCAACGATTTTCTCTCCACCATACCTCATATCGAGTCTTGAGTTTGTTGTATAACTGAACCCTCTACCGCTTGACAATTGGTAACCGCTCATGCCTGCGTCAAGTAAAACCGTGTCGAATTTTCGGGTAGATATTGAGGCAGAATGAAGAAGCTCTTTAAGGTCCGCATAGTCGCCTTCTATGTATGCGACTTTGCAATCGACACCTTCCGATTCGATTCGCTTTTTAGCAATTGAGAGAGCTTCAACATCCAAATCCACGGCAACTGCCAACCCCTCAGAACCTAAAAGACGGCAAATTTCCAAGAAATGCCCTCCCGTCGAGGCACCAAGTTCAAGATGTGATCCTCCACGAGCGGGAGCTAAATAACGAATCACTTCTTCTGTCATCACACTCATATGCAAGTTTGCTGTAGAAGTAATGTGATTCACGATTCACCCTTTTCAAGATCAAGGCTTACACCTTGAGAAAGAGCAGTCGAGCCTTTGTCGCCGCCACTAACTAAGACTCGACGCTCTCTCGATAACTCATCCGGTTAACTCCGGATGGGGTAGCATTAGTAAATGTGCAGCGGCTTAGCTGATCAGAGATTAGTTCTGAAGGGTATCGGCACCGAAGCCGCCGCCATTGACATCGGTCCCGATCCCTTCAGATCGTAACACCCGGGACGGATCCCGTTTGGTGCGTATGCTTTTTTGAGCCACATAAAGGCTCTCGGGCCAGATTTCGGTAAACTCAACCTGCCCCACAACTACAACCTTCTCGCCTGTATCGATCTTGATTTCCTCACGTAATTCTTGCGGGATTGTCAAACGAAACGTTTCGTCGATAGTCACTCGAAAATGATTAGCGGTAAGGTCGCGGAGATTGTCTATGAAATCCTTATCGGCATAGTTATTAAAACCAGCCGGCGAGGACATACTTACTTTCTTAAAAAGATTAGCGTAGAACTGCTCATAACGCCACTTAGGCCATACTTCTAAGTAAGGTCCATGTAGAGATGTCGTTACAACAACGTCGCGTTCGTTACAGTCCACGAGATATAGAGGCATGCGTACGCGTTTACGCTGGTCCATTTCGACCGTTTCGTGTCCAATAAAGACTTTCAGCTTAGTCTTCTGCCATTCGATTAGGTCTTCCAATTGTTGCGTAAACCCTTGCACAAAAAATACCTCGCCAAAAATAAGACGGGGTAATATTAGCATTAAGAACTGTAATTCGCAAGATTTTTAATGGGCAATTACGGGATGTTAGTATTATTTCGACCAATATTAGGTATTTTCTCAAATAAAAATTACTTTTATCTATCTATTTGCGGGTAGATACGGGATTATCTTATCTATAGCCTAAAAATACTATACATAAGTTATAACATATAAAAACGCAGAATTCAAACATCATTACTAGTTAAGGATAATAATTATTTAACCTATAAGTTAAGTCTTCCCGCTAGGGGAGTTTACGCAATGTCAATTTGTAAACACTATCGAATCATTCATTTTTTCTTGTACAAGACGGAGTTGAACTTCCCGATCTGAAGTGCGTAAGTGCTCAATAACTGTCGAGTTCAACGGGTCGAAGTAGCAAGTTGCCCACGCTTCGCCTAATTCAAGCGCATCACACGGCTTCTTTTTCAAAACGACTCCTGCAAAGAGATCTATTTCATCTTCAAGTCTATAGCGCCCTGCCCCAAGCGACCGTGCGATGTCTCCAATTTGTTTGGCTTTGATTTTAGCTATTCGCCCATACGATGGACTTTTTATATCGATACTGGTTCGATTGTTCAAAGTGCTCAACGTTTCATTGAAAGCTACAAGCGATCCGCCTTGCTCTTTAACTATTGCTTCAAATACTGACATAGCTTTCCCACTCGACAGATTCGATGTCAAAATCCCGTTAGCTTGTTCTTTTCCGCTCGCGATTTTAGTCGCCAAAAGTATTTCCGATCCTAGTTCCAGTACAACGTTTATCAAGTCGGACAATCTGTCGGTCTTACCGCCCTCTAACACTTCAAGCACTTCTCTGATTTCGAGAGCGTTTCCTACTGCCAACCCAAGCGGTGACTCCATAGATGAATAAACAACTCGAACTTCCTTGTGGAATGTGTCTCCAATCAAGACTGCCAATCGAGCAAACTCAAACGCTTCGCTTTCGCTCTTAAATAGTGCGCCGTCGCCTGTTTTTACATCAAGGCAAATCACGTCGGCTCCGCCGGCAAGCTTCTTGCTCATAATGCTAGAAGCGATTAACGGCACGCTATCGACAGTGCCTGTAACGTCTCGAAGTGCGTATAGTTTCCTGTCCGCAGGAGCAAGTATTCCCGATTGACCGATCATCGCTCCATAGTGCTTTTGCATCTGTGATTCCAATTCAAATTGCGTAAGCGAAGTCCTCAATCCTGGGATGCTTTCGAGTTTGTCCACCGTTCCACCTGTGTGTCCAAGTCCGCGCCCGCTCATCTTGCAAATCGCGCAACCACTAGCAATGAGAAGCGGTACTAAAATAGGAGTTACCTTATCGCCGACTCCTCCGGTCGAGTGTTTATCTACAAGCGGTCTCCCTAAGCCACCAAAGTTCAGTGTCTCCCCGCTGCGCAGAATAGCTTCGGTTAGCTCTATCGTTTCATCGTCGCTCATTCCGCGCAAGCATACCGCCATCATAAGCGCGCTAACTTGATAATCAGGAAGCGATTGTACGTCGAAATTCTCAATGAAGCATGTCCATTTCCCATGCTTAAGGGATTCTCCGCGCTTCTTTGTTTCTATCGCCGACAAAATATCGAACATGATTAGCCTCCATCAACGGACAGATAAATCAAAACGAGGTTTCCACAACCGACTTACAATTAAGATTACCTCATTTTCAACAATCGAACGGATACGATTGACTCAAGTAAATAACTCACATATATTAAATGTATGGGTAACGATAATTTCAACGGTTATTGTATCGGCGCAATCAAAACCCGCAAAGGTTGGATTGGGCTTCGCTGGCGCGGCGGTGCGCTTACAGCTAGCACCTTTTTCAAAAATTCTATCCTAGACGCATTGACTGCTATTGAGAAGAATTCCGGGTTAGGCGTAGCAAGTAAAAAACCGCCACAGTGGATCGAGAACTTCTATATTGCTTACGCAGAAGGTAGATTCGACAAATCCGACAAAATACTCGCGTCGAAAGCCGAGTTCGATTTTGGCAACGCGTCAGACTTCCGGAGGAGCGTTTGGAACGAAATTAGACAGATTCCAACAGGTTCAACTCGCTCTTATGGCGATATTGCTCGTTCATTAAACAATGCTCCTCGTGCAGTTGGCGGCGCATGCGGCGCAAATCCTTGCGTCATAATAATCCCTTGTCACCGTGTCATTGCCTCTGACGGTGGAATCGGGGGGTTTGGGGGCGATACAAGTACAAAGAGAGAGCTTCTGAAGCACGAATTTTGCAGCATTAGATAACGCTGCCTTAGCCAGTACTTACTCACACAGAAGATTGAATTCATACGTTGACTTACTAGAGTGACTCTAAATACTCCGCTTCGCTGATAAACGAGTCGCTTTTCGAATCATAAGCCTCGATACTCATATCAATCAGATTATAGCGCCAACCAATCACAGACAGATTGTTTTCTGTGACCCGTTTGTTTACGCACGGGTATGTCATCAAGTTGATTAACGACGCTCTCACAAGCGCTAACTCTGCGAGATTCTGGATAACGGATAGATTTTGTGATTCGATTTCGCGCACATACCCAGGCACTTGTTCAACGAACGTGAGCCATTCTTTTAGCCTAGACTGCGGCAAAAGATCATCCAGATTCATCAGTGCTTTGGCTGCGCCGCAACTTGTATGACCGCACACGATAATGTACTCGACGTTTAAGAACTCAACTGCAAATTCGATTACTGCATCAACAGGAACCGCTCGGGCGAATGATGAAAAGGGCGGCACAATTGCGCCGACATTTCTGTGAACGAAAAGGGTTCCAGGCTTCATGTTTGTAATTACGTCTGGGCTGTATCTCGAATCACTGCAAGCAATAAACAATACTTTGGGTTTTTGTCCATACGTTTCCAGTTCAAGAAGATCGTCTAACAAAGCAATACGCTTCTCTTCTCTGTAACGTCCAATACCAGCAACTAACTCACGAATAATCTGCATATCAAATTAACCTGTCTCAATCAATACCTTAAATGATAGAGAATACACTTAAGCCACTCTCTAGTATATCGAAAGTGATTTCATATGATATATTACGTTGTTGAGTCTTCAGTTATGTGAGATTCGCTGGTGGGTAAAGGAAACGACACGGGACTTAGTAGTCTCGCGATTAAACGGTTCGTATTAAAGCACTTATGGCGCGGCATCCTTATGTGGGTGCTGATTTCTGCCGTTTACGGTTTAGTACAGATTTCGGCTATCCCGCTATATTCGTCGAGAACAACCGCTACGATCGGTCAAGACCGCTCTGCGACTCTGAACCCGTTGCAGATGTTCTCGTCTGGCGCATCCGTTGAAAACCAGCTTGTCGTACTCGAATCCGAATCAGCGCGCCAATATGCTGCAGACAAATTAAAGTTGACCTGTATGCCAAAGCCAATGTGGGAACCGAGTCCGCTTGGATACAATATCGCTCGCGGTTGGGCAAGGATAACGGGCGGAAAACGCCCTAAGAACTATGCCACATTGAGATATCCGAACGTAAT
>CAZRQJ010000109.1:0-8408 GCA_964602075.1 uncultured Planctomycetia bacterium | reverse complement strand
CGTGGATTCTGGCATTTTTCCGTATTTGTTGTAATAACACGCTATCATTCCGACAAGATTTCTTACTGGATTGATTTCGCGTTTCGGACTATAAGAACTGCCGTCTTCCTGTACAAACTCGTAGCCTTTCACAAGCATACGCTCTTCAACGGACATGTTAACCCAATATTCAGATTGTAATGTGACATCACACGGATAATATTTAGCGTAATCGCAAACAGCGGGATTGCGATCGGAATGAAGTTCCTGCTTGCCTGAAATATCGAACTGCGAGGTTGACTTCGACTGGTTTGAGCTGCTGTTCGAGGCAATCGTATCGCCGCTAGTAGAGCTGACTGACTCGTGCTTTGTGCCATAATTGCAGGATACTGAAACAAAAACAAAAAGAACAATTAATAAAATTCTCATTTTAACCTCCATAATTGTGCAGCCGTTTAGCGGCATACACTCTAATCGCTCATGGGCAAGGAATAATACAAGGAAGGATCTGCGAACACGTATTGCTGAAATGCAAGCAAAAGTCCTAAATTCAGCAACACAACAAACACAATTTTGCTAAAGGTCATAATACCTCCTAGAATCGAGATAATTAATTATCCAACCGTGCAGTTTTTGTGCACCTTCAAAAGTCACAAGTCGTAGAATATTGTTATATCCTGTGAAATCGCTTCATAATTGGAAGAAAATTCTTCTAATCCAATAACTTCTAATAACTGATGAACGCTCGCGATTTTATTTTGTTGATTATAATATACATATGTATGCATTTTTGTTTGCTTGTTTTTCAGCTTTTCAAACTCAATCATTCGCGTTGTATCACCGCCGTGAACAATGCGTATATACGAAATACGCCAGTCGAGGTATGAATCGATTGAATTCGTGGTATCGAGAGATTTCTCCGCAGCTTTTCTGTAAACACTTGCAGCGTTCGATTCGTCGAACGACGCGCGAAGGTCGTTGTATTTGTCGATTTCGGCTCTGTAGCGAGTGAAAGCGAAACTGCGCGCCGTTGAAACGTCGGTATTCAATGTGTGCAGCGATGGAATGTGTCGGTCTTTGCGGGTTTGCTGTAAGCCTTTATCGCTTGCGCCGACCGCACTTAAATCCTCCCGATTGTCTGAACGAAAACGTTGTAAGGCGTTTAGTTCAGGAGTTGTAATCGGTGAAGAGCATACGCCTACGGATATAAACGAACCGGCAGGTATGGGGAACTCCATGTTTGGATTCGATCGGTCAAAAGCGATTACCTTGTCTATTTTTTCAGAAGACAACAAACATTCTGCAGCCGAGTGAAGTTCAACATAGTTTAACAGCGAGGATGTAAGCGATTCTTTTGTCAATACATCTTCGGTTGCAGTCGGATGATCCGAATAGGCGATTGAAGAAATCAGTGGGTCGAAAATATTTTGCTTCGGCAGCGTGCATTCATCTGGAATTGAAGGTTCGCTTGTATCGTTAGTTATGCTGTCTATTGTTGTAAGGCTTGATTCGAGATTAGAACGATAATCTTCAATTCTCCTCTTGAAAGGGTTTGTTTCAATACCGAAAATTGTTGTTGTAGTTGCAAATCCTACAACAGTTCGACTTTCGATCCACTTACGGCATCTGTAAAACAACTGCAATTCCTCGACGCGCCGTTCGTTTTCTTTAAGCTCGTAAAGCGCTTTTAATTTTCTTTTTCTTGCCGTGTCGTATTCTCGTTGAACCTGCGCAACTCGCGACGGCAGTGAGTCCTGTTCAGACAGTAAGGCGCAAAGTGCAATGATGTCGTCAATATAATTCGCAATAGATGACTCTAGATTGATGCGAACGGTTTTGTAATCGTCAAGAGCAATCGCAAGTTTATCGAACTCCGTTTGAAGCAGCGGTTTGTTCAGAATCTCAAACCTTAAAATAGATTTCCAATCTTCTTGAGTATCAATGTTAAGGCTGAAACGCGGCGTAACAAAAGCGCCAACTCTGAAACCTGCTGGCAGAATCACTCTAAACGTAGTCTCACTCAAACCCTGCTTGCCTTTTGCAATCCCTAACTTCTCGATCGAGTTTGAATAGTCGGGAAGTTTTGCAAGCGCAAACTCATAAATTGCATAAGCCGCTTCAAAATCGCTTCGCGATTTGCGAAACACCGAAGCGGTTTCTTGCAAATAAGCATAACTTAACTCGCATTTGCTAACCGCTCGTTTTAACTCAATATCTATATCTGTATATTTGGTAGCAAATGTAATTCGCGCAGCGCGAGCAAGCATTAACTTTGCATCTGCGTCGAGTAACTGATTACGCAGCATATTAGATTTCGACAATTCAAGACGTAATGTTACAAGTATCGTATGGTCGCTTGGAGTCAGCGTCTCGACTGTTATCGGCACTAAAGAGATCCTGCTATCGTCTTTTCCGCATAACAAAGCGGTTCCGTTCTTGATTCCTTTCACTCCGCTTTGCGTTTGCACGGCAATGTTGGACGGAAATATGCGCCATTCAGCATTCGCCGATAGTTTACTAAATGTCAAAATCTCTTCGTTGACTTCGCACCTGATTGTAGTTGGAAGCGTTGGCGCAAGCTCAAAGCTCTTAGAACTTCCCTTATCGGTGTCTTGCCCAAACGCTTGAGAAGTGAGAGAGAAAAGTCCAATGGTTAATGTGACTAAGTAAATAATAATCAAGCGGAAGCGCAAATTCGAAGTACCGAGAGGATTGTTATTGCTGCTCATAGCACTTCGGCAAGTATTAGTGAAGTGTCGTCGAGTAGTGGCGCATCGCGTCTGAACTCGTTTACTGCTGCTTCGATTCCGTCCACAACGTCTAACAAATTGTTGTTTCGAGTTGCACGGAGAGAATTTTCGAGCCTTTTTTCATCGAAAAACTCACCTTTTGCGTTGCGTGCTTCGACTACCCCATCTGTATAAATAGCGATTCGCTCACCGGGCTTAAGTGTGAGTTGGTGTTCTTGGAACTTATAATTCGGCATCATTAAAAGTCCCGGACAGCTTGTTTCTAGATAAGTAACTGCGCCATCTGTGCCAAGAATCATAGGCGGCGGATGTCCCCCGATAGCGTACTTAAGCAGGTGATTTTGTTCGTCGAAAATCGCAATAAACGAAGTAAATGCGCTGTCCATATGATACTCGTCGTACAGAAAATCGTTTAGGGATGTAAAGATGTCAGATACGGACTTTCCTTCAAGCAATTCACGACGAATCAAACGTTGGACAATTCCCATTTGTAGGCTTGCAGACAAACCGTGTCCGACGATGTCGCCAACAACAATACCGATTCTATCTTTTGATAACTCGACTATGTCGATAAAATCGCCTGATAATGCATCGGCACTCTGGAAACGAGTTATAAGCTTGATACCTCGGCCTTCATAACCTTCGGGAATCCAGCGTTGTTGAATTGCGCCTGCACGCATCATTTCGGTCGCGTGCGTCGCAGCGATTTCACGAATATGAGCATTCTCGGCTTGCTCGCGAAGGGTTGCTTCACGTTTACTCAATACTGCTGCAACTTTGTCGAGCATTTCACGCGGTTGATTAGGTTTTTGAAGATAATCGACAGCTCCCTGCCTAAGCGCATCTATTGCGCTATCCACAGAAGCGTAAGCTGTCGAGATAATCACGTACACCATCGGATAGTTTTCGTTAATGTGTTTAAGTAGTTCCAACCCGTCCATGCCCGGCATGCGCAAATCCGTCACAACTAAATCGATGTCGTATTCGGATAGCAACCCCCTCGCTTCTTCACCGCTCTTAGCGGCAAGCGTGCGGTATCCGCCTTTGCGTTCAAGTAATGTCGCAATAGCCCGCAGAGCCTCTTCCTCATCGTCTACCACAAGGACAGTGTAGCTATCGGGCATCTTGTTAATCTCTATCGGTTCCATAATGAGGTAAATAGACGGTAAAGGTGGTACCTACACCCTCCTCACTGTCAACGGTAATTCTACCACGAAATTGGTTGACTATGCTTTCACACACAGCTAGTCCCAAACCGACGCCGCTCATGCCTTTGGTGCTGAAGAATGGTTCAAAGATCCTTGGGAGAACAGCTTCAGGTATTCCAACGCCGTTGTCTGATATTGAAAAATAACTTGACCGCTCGGTTTGCCCAGTTCTTATCTCGATTTGCCCGTTTCTGGATACAGCTTGAATCGAGTTGAGCAGCATGTTTAATACAATCTGTTTCAGCTGACCGGCGACTCCATTAACCTCCTTAATCTCGCTATCCTTATGAAATTCAGCTCTGACGCCGGATTCCAGCAACTGCTTCTTCATCAGAATCAATACGTCGTCGATTACCGAGTTGATATCGACAGAAGAAGGGCCTGATTTTGGAGCACGGTGTAAGTCCAACAGATTTCTTACAATATCGCCGACTCTATTGATTTCACGATTAATAATCCTCAAATACTCAAGAAGGTGCGAATGAGAAACGCTAGGTTCAACCTTCTGTAAATCCTCGATGTCCATTCTCGCAAGCTCAATGTTGTAGCGAATAGAATTTAGCGGATTGTTAATTTCATGCGCAAGACTTGCTGCGAGCTGACCGGTTGCCGCCAAACGAGTGCTGTTTATTAGTTCACTTCGCAGCAATACCTGCCTAGTCTGATCCGCAACAAGTATCAATGCGCCTTCAATATTGTCATCACTCCCTATAAGCGGAACTCCCCAGACGTCGAGATAATATATTTCTTCACTATCTTGCGGCGAAAACTTCACCTGCGCTAAATGATAGTAGTCACCTTTAAGACACTCTCCAACCCTACCAACCATGCCCTCCGGGAGGATGTGCGGTTGGTCTAAAAGCGAGATCCCCAGTATCGATTCCCCTGCTGTTATACCAGTGCATATGGCTGCCATTTGATCGTTTACGAAAGATACTGTCATATTTTGCTCAACAACCATAACTCCGACAGGAACGTTTGAGATAATCTTTTCATGGATTTCCTTAAGAGCAACGAGCGTTTGAGTGCGTTCATGCACTAAGGAATTCAAACTCTCATTAAGCTGTTCAAGCTGAATATTTTTTTCGATGATGTCTTTTTCAAGCATAACTCGTTCGGTTACATCGCGAATCGAGCCGGTTACTAGCTCATCTCCCATAATTGGGCGGCTGTATACCTCAACATATCTATATTCGCCATCCTTGCGCTTCACATAGAGTTCGTAAGGCAGCTCGACACACTCACCGTGCATCCTCAAAACTCGTTGTTCTGTAGCGTATGCGCGTTCTTCTTCCGGAATTATGTCGTTTATCGTGATTTCTCTCATTTCATCAAAACTGTATCCAAGTATCTCGCAGAATTTCGGGTTAAACAATGTATAAACACCGGTCTTACTATTGAAAGTGAACAACCCGTCTTGACTGCGTTCGTAAAGGTCGCGATATCTTTGGCTGCTCTCTTCAAGTTCCGCCATTTTTATAGTTAACAGCCTATTAGCTTCCTCCAACGATCGTGTTATGCGTTCCCTTTCCCTAAAACTCGTGGACAAGTCACGTGCCATCGCGTTAAAGGAGTTACCGAGCAGCTCAAACTCTCGAACTCCCGCTATTGCTATCACTCTGTCCCAGTCACCTTCAGCAATATCACGACAACGAGCTACGAGTTGCGCTACTGGTACAGAGAATTTTCGCGCTTCAAGCGATGCAGCGAATACAAGAATAGTAGTTATCAATACAAAGGTAACAAAAACAATTACTCCTAGAGCTGAAAGGCGATTGATATAAACTGAATAAGGTAATTCAATAACGACAATCGCCGATTTACTATCCATCATGCCGAAACTACCAATTACATGAGCACCCTCGGCGTTCACATACTTTCCTGTCCCGCGCTCGTTTGTTATCGCTTTTTTTACTGCAATATCACTCGTGAAATCGCCACGTTGCGTCAATGGAGTAGTGATTGGAACTACTAGTGGAACACCGATTTGGGTAAACAGTCTGGCTGTCCACTGCTTATCAGCATTTGCCAATCTCTGGACAATAAACTCAACCAATCTTGAGAGTTCGACATATTGGACTAAAACGTAGCTTTTGCCATTTTCCGTGTAAACTGATGCAGCTTGGTTCAGTGTTACCATACCGAGTCGCGGGCTGTATGTAAATGGCTCGGATGTGGGCTTGATAAGACCTTTCTTAACAATAGGCAAATCGCTAAGCGGCTTCCCAGTAAGGCTTGACGGTGAACTCGGCGTATCTCCGCTTAACTGATCAAGAATACACTCGCCGGTCTCTGCATCTACAATAAGAATCTCACGCACATTCTGTCCGCTTGATTTTAAATATGGTATCAACACTTTTTCGATTCGCGCCAGGTGTCCCTCGCGTTCACGAGGCTTGGTTCTTGACGATGAATAGTGTTCCAGTGAAGTTCTGATGTCTCCGTCAGCAGAGATTAATATCAGTCGGTTTAGGGATTCTTCAATGAACTGATCTATTTGAGATTCTACCGTAATTCGTTCACCGTTTAAAAGAGCATATGTTTCGTTTTTCGTGAGCGAAAGAAACTGCCAATAAACTGTCGCTCCAAAAATGATTAACGACGTGATTGATATTGCGAAGAAACTTCTTCGAAACACAGTATGAATACTCGGCGATCGACGATATGCAGGCATTCCAATCCTCGAATGCTGGAATCTTCAAGACAACCAGCCCGCGAATTATATACGAACTGTGCGAGTTATACACAAATTCAATCCACTTCGTCTTTTAGAAAAGCGTTTCCGGTTTATCAACCATTTTTCTAAGCGCTTCGGTTGCGACGGGAACATCCTCGTATTTTAAGTAAACATAAACGTCCGATAATGTCGATACAACATCAATTATGTTGATTCTGTGTGTAGACAAGATGCCTGTTAGTTCAGAGAGTATTCCAGGTTCATCTATGAACAATGCACTGCGCAGCAATATTTCTCCTACACCGCCCTTTATTGTAGTATTCTGAAATGTATCGCGGCGCTCACTTACAAGATTATGCAACACTTTGTAAGCCTCTTCGCCAAATCTGTCTTCAAGAAATATCGCAATAAATCGGTCGTTACATACCATCGAATTGAGCGGAATTTTCGACGCTGTAAGTCTGTCCGTGACTTCCGCGATCAATCCAACCTGTCTTGCCAAATTTACACCCACTAAAGTGATAAACGACAGTTTGTTCGGGTTTACTACAAGGCTCGATTGGCTTGATCCGATGATGGATGTTCCAGTGTTGGCGATGTCATCTAAATGCTTAAAGTCAACAATTCTCGCGCGTATTTCTTCTACCTTAAATCTCAATGCACGTGGGTGGATCACGCGGCTTCCTGCTCCGCTCATAGCTTCAAGATCTTCAACCGACAATTCCTTTATCAATCTTGCTTCGTCGCCCGTAATACGGGGATCGCCAGAAAGTACGCCTTCGACATCGGTAACGATAATCACTTCATCCGCACCGATGTAACGTCCCGCGATGAATGCAGTAATGTCGCTGCCGCCGCGTCCGAGTGTAACAAGCTGGTCTGTTGTAGAAAGAGCAAAGAATCCAGCCAAAACGGGTACTGCGCCAACTCGCAAATGCTTAGCGACATGTTGGCGGAAACGTTGTGCGGTCTTTTCGCCTCGCAGCGTGAAGAGCCGCTCTTCATTGATCTTTGAACGGGCAATTGGACTATGGTCATCACTGTCCACAATAATCGGCCATGAATCGCGATCTACAGGAATAAATGGAACGGCTGGAGTTTTCAAGCTTTTAAGAGCCGCGCACATGAGTCGCATACTCTTTTCTTCGCCGAGAAGCGCGATCCGATAAACATCTTGCATATCGCCCGATCCGTTCGATACGCCGTAAGCCGATTCAAGGAGTCGATTCGTATCGTCGCCTTGTGCGCTGACGACAACTACAATCTGATCGCCTGCATCGGTGAGTTTCTTAACGCATTCAGCCGCGCGACGAATTTTATCGCTGTCCGCGATGCTCGTACCGCCAAATTTCATGACACGGCGCAACCAATCCACCACCATTAGATATAAACCCTAAGTTTAGCACATCTTTGTTTAAGTTAAAAATTGCCGTGTGTCTAATTTCAGCGTATAATACAAGTTTACATTCAAATTATGTAGGAACAATGTTATGGGGAAAGTTGAATCGCCTAAGCAATCTCTTGCAGCTAAATTCGGTCAGTTTACAGGTAGGGATGTTGCAGAGAGCATTCTCGAATTACAACGAGAATCTAACGATTTTTTTGACACAGTCTCGCGTCATCTCGTTACCCAGCACAAACGTATCGAATCTCTCGAAAAGCGAATGAGCGAAGCCGATAACAAATCGCGAATCCAAGCAAAATCGCAGTTTGCGCTTGTTATCATTGCATTTCTAGCTTCGTCGGCTTCGTTGTGTATGTCGATAATAGCTCTAATAAATTCAAATAATTAGT
>CAZRQJ010000108.1:0-8421 GCA_964602075.1 uncultured Planctomycetia bacterium | reverse complement strand
CTTGAACATGGTCGTAGCGAGCTAGAAGATAAGATGATGAACCTTCAGGATGAATATGATAGGCTAACAAATGAAGTTGATTTGCTATCAAAAAAGCTCGGCGATCTTAGAACAAAAAACATCCTTATTGGAGCCAATCAACCGCTAGCATATATTTACATAGATTCAGTGTGGACGGGTGCACAGGTACGAGAAGCGATAATATCGACTTTGGCGACAATGAGACAAAAATTAGCGGCAAAGGGTTATGTAATGGAGGTAATTTCGCAAAAGGACCTAGAGACCTTGATGTCCGGATTAGCTGGGACTCAACTAGATGAGATTATCATCGTGTCTAGCGCGGAAAATGTTGTACCAGATACCCCGATTAAGTTAAATTACTTTGTAATCGAGAGTAACCTATGCTTCAAAGCGGATGAGCTTATCGTTGAATTTCAAGTACCGGAAAACGTAAGTTACGAAGAAGTCGAGCAAATGTTTGCTGTAGCTATCCGAGATATGAGATATAAAGCTGACACAAGGAATCTTCTGCCCGATATTGATACAGGAAGCGTTGGAAGTCTTAATTATGAAGAAGTAAAAAGAGTTATTATGATAATTGCGCGTTCGGATAAGCAGTTTACTGTTCAGTTCAGATCGGGTGAAGATGTTTATACTATGGGTAATCTATCGAAAATCGATGTTAGATACTGGTCGAATTAGTTTCTGATTTGTATATATTTTTTTGTAACGGTTGTAAATAATCGCAAAATCGTGTAAAATCCTAATGTGGCAGGTTCAGGTCAGCAGTTTGTATGTGCGGTTTGCGGATTCGTTTTCGAAGGGGATACCCCGCCGGGAGAATGTCCTCTATGTAAAGCCGGGTCGGCTTATTTCCTAGCGTTTCACGCAGACGATATCGAAGTGGAATTCGACTGATTGAAGTGCCGATTGTCATTTAGAAGACACCGGGGCTTTGATGTTTGCGCGCGAATGATTAAGACACTAGCGACGGCGCATGATAATCGCTTTAGCTTCTTTAAACTCATCAATCGTGATAACACCCATTTGTAGCAGTTGAGCAAGCTTAACTAGATCATCTAAATTGGCTACTATCAAACCTACATTTGAAAGCGGTGTTTGCGCTTCAGACTTGAGATTTTCAACTATGTCAGAAACCAACGCCGTGAATTCATATACTTCCTTGAGGAAGTGTTCAGGCATTTTCACGAGTTGTATATTTTCGTTGTCGATCGAGTCTAAAATCACAAAACAATCACCGGAAGTGCTTTCACGTTGGGACTTTATGCGTTTGATTCTATCGTAAGTAAAGCTCTTGGCGCTTTTTACTTTTGGATGTCCACCTTCGTATTGCCATGTGCATTTTACAACTCTTAAATCAGACGCAAATACAAAAGATCTAATCGCGTCGTTATGAAGGCTGTCAAAATACAGCTCATTTTCGACCATAACGCTAAGCACCATTACCTTGTCTTGTTCGCAGAGTTTATCTAAACCAGCTTCACTCATAGAGCACCTTATCCGTACATAATTCGCGCATTTACTTCTTGATCTGCTTGTTGCCGAGTACATCCTTCAAGAGAACGATGATAAACCAGAAAGACAAAACAAGAATTGCAGCGCTGCCAAGAATCTGCGCGTTAAGCGCACGAGCCGCTAGTTCTAAACGAATTGCTTCTGCAGTGATAACGGGATCATTTGAATTCATCAACATTTCAGCTCGCGAAAGCGGGAACTGAAAGAGCATCCAGTAAAAAAACAATAATCCAGTTATAATAATCACAATTCGAGGAATGCGTTTGTAAAAGCATGGATCCATCAGCCAATTGTATGACTTTACAGCTTGGATTTTTATTATTTGCGCAATACTGTGGATTACCAACTTAACGCGCGTTGATGTTAGGGCGTTGTAGACTGCCAGACTCGCATTGACGATATCACTCCATATCAACATGCCCAAGGATAAGGTCTGGCGCGTTGTTTTACTAAGTGAATTTTGTATCTTCTTTGAGCGAAGAAAGGTAACAAATCTATTGTATTCTTCAACAATTTTACGAGCTACTCGTTTGCAAAGCAATACAAGCCAATCCTTGGTGCTAACGAGTTGATTAGCTTTAGATAAAGCGAGTTTACGCACGGATGTCATTCGTTCAGATTTGCGAGTTGCGTCGATGTTAGCTACCACTAAATTAAAAAATTGTCTGCGGTATCTATCAAAGCTCTTGGCGATTTTCTTAACGGCATTATTGAATACAGTGAAATCAACCTTCAGACTAGTTTTTTTAGATGCGGGCTTTTTACTAAGAGATACTCTTGTTTTTTTAGGAGGAAGTTGTTTCTGAGATTCCTTTTCTTGAGATTTAATTGCGGTAATCGCTTTGGAGGATAGGTTGCGATATGCAACTAAAATTTTTGAAAATAACCGTGCGAAAAAGCCTTTGGCATTTTGAAGAAGCCGATTGGTTACAACTGCGTCTCGCTCCTTAGTTGTCACGGTTGTATTTTAGCATGTACTATGTAACTCGGTGACTATTTTACTTCTAAGATCCTACCGTTTTAGGAGATATGTGTAGTGGCGTTAATGGGTCAAGGTGTCTTTCTGTACAGCATGCGCGGGAATGGAATTGATTCACGAATATGTTGTAATCCGCAAATCCAACACACAGTTCTCTCGATACCGAGTCCGAAACCGCTATGAGGAACGCTTCCGTATTTGCGCAAATCTAAATACCACTCAAAAAAGTCTTTAGGCAAGTTATGTTGATTGATTTTTTTAAGCAGAATATCCAAGTTATCCTCGCGCTGACTGCCTCCGATGATCTCGCCGTAACCTTCAGGCGCCATTAAATCACTTGCAAACACAGTTGCGGGGTCGCTTGGATCGACCTTCATATAAAAAGCTTTCATGACTGCTGGCCAGTGAGTTATGAAAAATGGCTTATCAAAGTTTTCTGCAAGAGCTGTCTCTTCGGGACTTCCAAAATCGTCACCAAAGTTAAAATCGAAACCTTTGCTGCGCAAAATCTCGACTGTTTCTGAATATCTAAGTCTCGGAAATGCAGGAGTCACCTTTTCGAGCGTAGGGATATCTCTTTCTAATGTTATCAGATCTGCTTTTCTGCGTTCAAGGACGCGTTTGACGACGTAGCAAACGTAGTCCTCTTGTAGTTTGATGTTGTCCTCGAAATCATAGAAAGCAGCTTCTGCTTCCAACATCCAAAACTCCATCAGATGACGACGAGTTTTCGATTTTTCCGCACGAAATGTTGGTCCGAAGCAGTACGTCTTCCCAAGCGCAAAGATGCCAGACTCTTGGTATAGCTGTCCACTTTGCGACAGGTACACTTTTTCACCAAAATAATCAACCTCAAAAAGGTTCGTTGTTCCTTCGCAGGCGTTTGGAGTGAAAATCGGAGAGTCGAAACAGAAGAACTCATTTTCGTAAAAGAAATCGCGGCTAGCTTTGATTATCTCGTCTCTAATTCGCAGTATTGATACTTGGCGGCTTGATCTAACCCATAGGTGGCGATTATCCATGAGAAATTCAGTCCCATGCTCCTTTTTTGAAATCGGGTAGTCAGCTGCAATCTGAACAGCGCTGATACTCTTCACCGCTAATTCAAAAACGTCATCTTGTCTAGGATGTTTGTTTACGATTCCCGATACGATAACGCTGGATTCGAGCGTTAGAGATTCAGCAGTCTGCCATGCTTCGGGAGGTACGTCCGGTTCGTAAAGAACACATTGAATATCGTTAGTACCATCTCGTAGAACAATAAAGCAGAGTTTCTTTTGAGTTCTTTTTGTTCTAACCCAGCCAGCAATGCTGACTTCGTCACCGACATGGCTTGCAATTTTACTGATCGTAACGAAGCGATCTTTCAAGGTCGTCTCCTAGTAGTTTAGTCTCAAAGAGAGTGGATTTTACATTAATACGATGTTTATTTGTTAACGCGCGTGATTCCGCTCGGATTTATGCCCAATCCACCGAGTGTTGTTGCAAAATGGTTTAACAAATAGGTGAACATTAGCACCTGCATACAAGGACTATTGTACCCATTTATGATGCCAAGAGGTATAGCCAATAGCATCGTCTTCTTAAATGAGTTATAATCCAAGAAGTTGTTGTTCATATTTTGACCTTCGGAGGTGCTTATGCAAGTTGATATCACTGGTGTGAATGTATCAAATGTGATTGAAGATTACATCAACAAGAAGGTATCTCGCCTCGACAAGTTTTTCGGTAAAGCCGACAAAGCTAACGTAGAGCTACACCACTACAAATCGCGCAAAGACGGCAAGAATTTCAGAGTTGAAATAACCGTTGACGTTGCTCGTAAGTTTGTGCGCGGTGAAGAGTATGGACAGAGCTTTGAAGAAGCTTGTGATTTGGCTGTAGAAAAAGTCGAAAAGCAACTTCGCCGCTACAAGAACAAACTCATCGATAAATACAGACAACCGCAGGGTGAACCAGTCATTGTCGAAAGTATGACGATTGAAGATAAAAAGAAAAAGGTAGCGCGTGTTAAGCATTTTAAGATCAAGCCTATGAGTGTAGATGAAGCGGTTATGCAGATGGACTTGTCCGGGCATGACTTCTATATCTTTGCTCATCAGGATACAAGCGAAATTAACGTTCTCTATAGAAGATCTAACGGCTCTTTTGGACTTATCATTCCCGAATCGTAATATGCTGCCAATAGGAACCGAAACTTGAGTTTTTAATCGCTGTTCTGTTGCGCCATTGTGGGGTTCCAATTAGTATGGATTTGAATGCACTCGGACGATTGTTGATTCTAATTGGAGTCGTTGCACTTATCATCGGCTCGCTGCTCGTTATATGTAAATCAGAAGTTTCTTTGTTTCATCTTCCAGGCGATATAGTAGTCAAACGCGGAAACTCCACTTTTTTCTTTCCAATCACGACAAGCATTATTTTGAGCGTATTGATTACAGTCATCGGTTGGTTCGTTTCACGATTTATCAAATAACGAGCATAAATTAGGATGCTAGTTTGGCATCACAAGAATTGCGTTGTTTATTTTACGTGGCGTGCCTGAATAAGGAGTAACTAAGCGATTGCTTACGACAAGCTGGCTCGAACCGCCACCATCTAGATTAAATGCTGTAACCGCCCCATTTTTTACAAACCAGCTTGCCAGCTCTTGAAGCTCCACTCCCTTGTAAAAGGATTCTCGAATTTCACTAACAATTACAAGCATTACAGTGCCATCTTTTAAAACAGCCATAGCAGTTCGTGCGCGAGCGCCCTTTGATATGTTGTCAGGGATGAAATCTTCTGCATTTGTGACATTGGCAACTCCATTTGACACTAGCATAGGCCCCCCACCAGATGCGCCGACAACTTCGAGAAGTTCATTAGTATCTCTATCGAATATTCGACAGCGAACTTCGTTGAAAATACTCGGCCCAACTCTTGCTAGCGGATTGGCTTCAGGAGCAAGAAGTGAGACAATATAATATTCATTAGGTGAAATCAGCTCTGTTATTCCGCCAGAAATGGGTGATAATGTGCCGTTTTTTAGTAAATACACAAAACCTTCTAGTGGTATTTCTTCAAAAGGATAGTTCCAATTGTAAACAACTGTAGCGCTGTCGCTAAGCGCACAGTTAAGACCTGTTAAAGATATAAATTTATCTCCACTAACAAGTTCTGGGCGTACAGTAAAGCGACCGATTTTAATAGTTCCATCCTTAAGAGCAAGCATCATTGGTCGTGTTGGATACCTGCCGCTCGTTAGAAACAGACTATCTTCAACAAGCGTCGATACTGGTACGCCCTGACCACTGAAATATCCGGCGTTGATTCCCGCCAATGCGCCGCTTTTAGCGCACATTTCCGTCAAATCCATCGTTCTGCGCTTTCTATCAAGTGAGTATGTGCTCTTAACAGCAAGTTTAGCTCTTGCGCCAGGTCTTACCTCAAGCCAATCAAATCTCAAAGGTTTGCCTGAACGCTCTTCAGCGTAAGTATTCCAAGAAACTCCCTCTGCAATGTCGATTTGACGACTGTACGACACTTCTCTAGGGAATTTCAGTAAGAGCGTTTTTTCTGTTTTACCGATGAGTAATTCGCAGTCATATGCTGTATAGATAGTTAAGCTCGAATTGGCTGAGCCCTGATAGGGAGTCATCTTCCACAAGGGAAAAGTATCAATTGACGCATTGGGTTTTATACCTGCTGGCCTTATATCTGTATTAATAAAATACACCACCAGCTTATCTGCATCCGTCTCTTTTTCGGTGCGATATTCAGGAATCCCTTTGTCAAAATCAATGCGCAACACAACCCATTCCTTACTCGATTCAAATTTTATAGCTTGAATCTTTGTAGCACCCGCTGCTTGCGCACAAACAACGGAGTTTGGTGAAGCGCTAAACAGCAACACTATTAGTAAGCTTAACACCACTCCTGTAATCTTTAAGTTGTTTAAAAAAAGTATCATGTTGTTTCTTAAGACTAAGTGATATGTAATTTGTTCAGATTTAGGAAATCGGTGTGAATCTCTATCCCCCACCGTTGCCTGTCGTTTCTAGATAATCCAAAATTTGCTTAGCGAAGTCACCGATTAAAGGTGCAAGAGACAATTGAGCAAGCAGGTGAATCAATAAACTGAGTATAAAAGTTGTGCCAATAGCTAATCCTAATCCTAATCCTATCCCTCGGTAGAAACTATGCAGCGGGGTCATAAGTTTAGCGTTAACTCTTAACCACTTTATCAACTCTTCTTGGTTTTCGACATGGCGAATTTCTATATCGGGGTGCGGTACGCGACGATACTTAAGTCGTTGTAAGATTGACACTAACTTGCGATATAGCTCAACCAACCAATATATAAAGGTGTTTTTTTTTGAACCATCGGTTTCGACATAACGATCATCGCTCATTTGTTTTCGCCTCGATACCTTTTTCGATATGAACATTTGTCGATTGAATGTTCTGTGTTTTTTGGATTCGTGCGGCATCTTGTCGTTGAGCTTCATACAGCAGAGCGTCAGGTGACAATTCAATCAGGCCAAATCTTGACATAATAATTTCAGCGTCGACAAAACTCTGAGCGATACTAGAGCTTTTTAATTGAACAATTACAAATATGCCATGTTTAGGATGTTCGAGAAGCAGAACAAAACACCGTCCTGCGGCGTTTGTCCAGCCAGTTTTCATGCCGAATACAGGGTAGCGACGCTTGAGATAGATTAGAGTCGAATCCCATTCTTCCAGATGATAAACACTAGATTTAGATGCAGCCTGCACGAGAGCTGGGCGATTAAGAACTTCCAATGTCAACTTCAATTGGTCACGCGTAGTTGAATACTGTGGGGTTTTCGAAGGCAAACCAGTCGAGTTGCTGTATTGAGTATTTCTCAACCCTAGCTCGATTCCGCGCTTTGTCATCCTGTCGGCAAATTTATCTTCACTACCATCAATCACACGTGCAATAACTTTGCAGACAGTATTGTTCGAAGGGACCATTGCTAGGTCAATTAGTTGCGTCAAAGACAACTCCGCAGGAGGAGCCAGAGCTATTAAAGGTTGAGTTGCTGAAAGTGAAGCGCTGCTGCTTCCACGAGCTTGTTTGGAATCTAAATTTGTTTGAGCCGGTGGTGTCATTTTTAGCAGTTTTGCTTCATCAGAAGCTAACTTGTATTTAACATTGTAATCCATTAGTTCATCCGCAAGAACGCATGTCATCAGCTTGGTCAATGACGCCACAGGTCCAGTATAGTCAGGATTCAACGCTGCTACGATTCTGTCTGTATCAACGTGATAGATAATGAAGCTCCTTGCGGTGTTCCAAGGAACTAGCTCTGCTTTATAGTAATCAGATTCATTAACTTTCGCCTGTGCAAAAGCGATGCCCGGTAATGCAAAACAGCTAATTGAGGCATAGAATAAAATGCGAACTATATGTTCAATGACATTTCGAAGAACGCGCTTACACACTTGGTTATGGTTAACGGGTTTGGTTTTTGCAATAGACATAAAGGTCAACTATAACATCTTTTTTCACGTTTACTATCTGATTATTCCTCGAAAAGTCCCAATTGCATAATGCGACGCGCCTGTCTTAAATGTGATTGTTTGATTTCTTCAAGTTCAGCAAGTATGCCTCTCGCCCTTTTGATCACAGAATTAGGCAAACCTGCGAGCCGTGCCACCTCGATGCCATAAGACTCATCTGCAAAACCTCGATTTACGGAATATAGAAACACAAAATCACCGCTGTCTTTAATAACTTCCATTTTGTAGTTTACAACTCGCTTTAACAACATTTCAAGTTCAGTTAGTTCAAAATAATGAGTAGCAAAAAGAGTTAATGGATTTGCTTTGGCGCTTTCGTGTAAGTACTCTATGATCGCTTTAGCAATCGATAAACCATCATATGTTCCTGTTCCACG
>CAZRQJ010000107.1:0-8455 GCA_964602075.1 uncultured Planctomycetia bacterium | reverse complement strand
CACGGATGATTATCACGGTCAGAAGTTCTTCATACTCAAAAAGGCAAGTTGTTTGCCACGCCTATGTTCGTGATCTTACTGCTAATCGAGGCAACAGATTTGGTCTTCGCCGTTGATTCAATTCCGGCTATTCTCGCAATAACCACAAACACATTCATTGTGTTTACATCGAACATTTTCGCGATTCTCGGGCTGCGAGCGATGTACTTTGCGCTTGCAGGAATAATGGGTCTGTTTAAGTATTTAAACATCGGTCTATCCGCCGTGCTTGTATTTGTCGGCTTCAAAATGATAGCCAACGGTATAGTCGGCGGAAAGTTCATACCTACCGAAGTTTCGCTCGCAGTGGTTGCTGGGCTAGTGTTCATCAGCATCATGGCAAGCATTCTATCTGCAAAGAAAGGCGGTTTGCAAAAAGCGCATCACTAAACTCCTTTGACGACGCACTCATCCTGATAATTTTGTTGATGTACAATCGCGTACCTCTAGCGTATAACTCAATAGGTATCTGCTCCAACAGTTTTGGGTCAAAAAGACAGTTTGATGATTAAGCGCTTGAATTGATGAATCACCATTATTGCGATGCTCTATTCGCTGCCAACACTTGTGAATGTTTGACTTTGCTCAAATATTCAACTGTATATTCCGCTAGTTTGATATGAATACCCTTTAACTTATTTTTTCAGTTATATCGCTGGTGAGGTGTGTTATGCCTAAGAGACTTCAAGAGGAAATGCATCGTATTCCTGCAGCTTTCACAAAGGACATGATGGCTTGGCTCGACGAAACAACTCGTGAAGCGAAATTCTCCGGTGGTGCAGCGTTAAGAATTACGCAGATTCTTCGCGCCCTTGTTCGCGTCGGTATGTGGCTTGACATTGACATGAAGGGTGTTAAAGACGAAGACGAACTGCTTGATAGAATTCAAACCGCCGTCATCAAGAAACGCCGCTCTTAGAATCGCAGTTTATCGAGCGCAACTAGTTCTAAATCGTTCCAGTTCCTTCGATTTTCCCTTTTAAGACCGTTATCGTATCGACTCGGGGATCAAGCCTTCGGTTCAAAACAAACTCGTATTCTTCTATCTCGGCTCGCTTGTCATTCATTAACTTGTCAACATCGAGAAGTGGATTGACGGAATCTTCAACCCAAGACCGCAGTTTAGCCGGGACACCAATTCCTGTCACTTCAAATTTCGTTAACAGCAAGTTCACTCGTTTGTTATCCACTATCGACAGTCTTCCGCGAGCCTTAAATGGGACGGTCATGTATCTATTCAAACGGTAACTGCCGGAAAACTCGATTTCATCGTTGATAGTCCTAAAAAACGGCTGTTCGATTTGGGGAGATTTGTCTCGAACCGCTGCAGTCAATTGTTCGATTCCGATACGCAGTTTCCAGTCTGTTTTCCCGATTTCCTTAATCACTGCGGGTTTGCCGATCAGAGCGTCGGACGCATTCAGTTTGAGTCCGTTTATCGTGATAACTGTTTCATCAATCACGATGGGTTTTACATCAAAACGCTTCAAGGAAAAAACAAGTTTCTCGATCTTGCCTTTGTTTATCAACGTAATCGGATCGGAGTCTATCTGAACCTTAACGGACTCAACCTTGCCGCCAAGTCCGTCTTTTACCGCCTTAGCTACTTCTTTTTCCGCGACACCGGTTCCGCCGAACGCGTTAACTATCGCAAGCAAAATAATCAAAATCAGATTAGTCATGAGAGTTAATTGTACCTTAAACAATATGGGACATCAGACTTGGTGCAAAGTGATTAAAAATGCAAACGAATAAAAGATCGTATCATACCAATGCTGCCAAGCGCGCAAGACAATGACGGTAAAGGCCTTTCTTTGTTCGGACTATAGACCGAATGCAGGAACAACTATGAGTTGGCAGAAAACCCGTGTCAGTGAAGCATCGGAGTTAACGTGCGTCTAAAAGTCGTTCTACGCACAAAGCATAGATTATACAAAGAATCACAAAACAAAAACTGGTCTATGCAAACGGGACTGATGAAGCATTCTCACTTATCACTTGTTTCTTTCTGCCGTTCTGCTCTGTTCTTCTCAAGCCAAAGGTAAAGACAATGAAGCCTCGTTCTAAACTTATACCATCCTGCACCTAGTTCTTTTTCTCTTTGTAGAACGTTGAGCGCAACCATTCGATTAAGAAAATTCGCAAGCTTCTTCTCTTCCGATGCTGACAATTTGCCTGCTATATCTGCTTTACTGAATGCTTCCTGCAAAGGCGAATGTACAATCTTCTTAAGTAACTCACGATACGCTGTACTTCTAATAGATGTAAACACCTGCGTTTCCATATACTTTCTACCAACAATGTCAGCAGCTTGTATCACTCCAGCCAATGCATCATCTTCATCAATATGATTATCATTATCATACTGAAATACGGCATCACCGATTTCATGTGCAAGTACAGGCAAGCCGCCTGTGAATTTACACATAAGCTCAAGAGCATCTTCATCAACATGAATCTCGACGCTACGAAATCTATCTGCAAAGAAAATGGAGTTTTCATTGTCCAGCCAAGGATTAATAAGTACAGGATCAAAAACACGAGCCAAGGATGAATTGTGTTTTATCAATGCTTGTCGTTTTTCTTCGTAGCCTACGAGCATTATTGTCAACGGCATCTTCCTTGCTGACACGGCAAAATCGTCGACAAAACTTTTTAGCCAGTTTGCGAATTGAGGCGTACTGCTTAGTCCGTTAATGTCATCAAGAATCAACAGTAATCCTTTTCTTTCTGGTTGCAGCTTGTTAAACACTGACTCAAGCGTTGATGCAAAATCATTCACTATCGCAGTAAGATGTTCTGGTGGTGGATTAAACTCAAGCTTAACACCATAAAGATCTAATGATGAAACGTATTTCCCGAAGAGATTCCTAATCTTGTCAAACCACCTGTGTCTTGCTGATTCTCTGATGATCGAATCAATCACTTTTTTTGCAAACTCTTCTAAAGAGTCAACTCCACCCAAAAAAACATGTATACCTTGAAAATCAAGTTCCTTGCTACACAAAAATGCCAGAAAAGCTGCAAGTGACGTTTTGCCGATTCCGCGTTCCCCAACTAAAAACTCTACTTGTATCCTGCCTGATAATGAATCCTTGACCTTTGATTTAATCCGATCTATTTCTTGAGTTCGTCCAATAAAAGACTCGATTGGGACTGGTATTCCTGGTAAAAACGGACTTGTTATATCCTTAGGCACTTCTCACCCACAAACAGCAATATTGGTATAACTAAAAAGTATACAAAAATGGGCGCGGAGGGGCTCGAACCCCCGACCTTCTGGGTGTAAACCAGACGCTCTAACCAGCTGAGCTACGCGCCCGTCGGGAAAGAATGGGCCCAGTAGGATTTGAACCTACGACCCACGGATTATGAGTCCGCTGCTCTGACCGCTGAGCTATGGGCCCGAATTTAGATTATAACACGCTCGTTATGTCTTTAATGTTTAGAGCGTCATAAGCTCGATATTTTAGCTTAGTCTTCTCTATACAACGCTTCTTTCAAGCACTGAACATATCTCGGAGCGGCTTCAAATGGCGGAGCGACGCAAGCGAATGCGCCTTGCGACTCAAGCGCTTCGGCAAAACCTATGTTATCTGCCGTAGCTATAAAGGCGATTTCGGGATTGACTAGCTTAATGCCGCTCAATAGTTTTTCATTGCTCGTCCCTCGAAGGAAGGTGTTGCTAATGGTGGACATTACCACTTTCGCCGATGAAATGTCGAAATGCCTCAATGTATCAGGGTTGCTAATATCTCCATAAGCTACTCGCACACCATGTGCCGCTATCTTTGCATGATTTTGAAGGTTAAAGTCAATCACCAGCATCTTTTTCAGCAATTCGGGTTCATCATCCCTTAAATAGCACATAATTGCCTCGGCGTTTTGGAAATAACCGAGCAGCACAATTTCAGCGCCATGCCCATGTCCGCTTGCGACATGTTCACCTTTAGCTGCTTCTTTATCTATCTTTTCAACAGACTCTTTGCGTTTTAGCATCGCTGATAGCGCTTTAGAAATCTTATAGTTGTGCTTGATACCGTATGTTGATAGTACGACCGAGATCATCATTGCATACGATATCGTTGATGTTTCTTCGGCTGTAAGCATCCCTGCCGCTAACCCTATAGGTGCGATGAGCAGCGAAAATTCACTCAATTGGCTCAAGTTTACTGCAGTTGTAAATGATACTATGTGACCCATTTTCGCGGCGAGAAGCGTCGGCGCAAACAACAACAGCCTCGCAATAATTGTAAGGACTACCAGAACTAGCGCGCCAATAATCATAGTCGCGTTCGGCGATGGAAGCGACATACCTAGTGCGATAAAGAAAAGCGCTAGGAAGAAGTCACGTAGGCTTGCCACTTTTGCAAGAATTTCCGTTGAAACAGACAAACTGCCAAGACTCAACCCTGCGATAAGCGCACCCATTTCGGCAGACAATCCGACTTTTGATATGCCAAGTGCACAGACAAAGCACCATCCAAGCGAAACAAGCGCAATCAAGTCGGGCGTTTTTACCAGCGAAAGCATTATTCTAGATATTACATGTTTGGCGAATAGAATTAAAACGACAACCAGCACTATCGCAAGACCGAACATCAAGAGCGCATTTGTTCCGCCCCCGCCTTCGCCGCCAACTTTAGATGCGACATAAGAGAGAGCAATAACCGCCCAGATATCCTGACCGATAAGAGTCAGAACCGTAGCCTTACCTGCCTGCGTGTCTAGTTCAAACTTCTCGCCTAGCAGCCTGACAACAACCGCTGTGCTACTCAACGCAACTGCAACTGCAAAAATAAACCAAGCCGAACTATTGGAGCCAAGACCGGGGATTTGAATTCCCGCCAAGCTTAACAACCATTGAAGTCCGATAATTGCGGCTATAGCTATTGGGGCTTGAAGAAGAAGCGCAGTTGCCACTTTCGGTCCAAGTGCCAATATGCCGCGAAGATCCATCTCTAGACCGATTATGAACAACAGAAACACTAATCCAAGATGCGAAACGGATTCCATTGTATGTGCCGATTCGCCGAGCATCGGTGCAACAAGCGCACCGAGTAGAAACCCTGCGACAATGTAGGCAAGCAACGCAGGCTGCTTCATTCGGTTGAATACGACAACCATAATCGATGCAGCAATGATCGCTATGCCAATGGTAGGAACGAGTTCAAGAGCCCCGCTCTCACCGCCACCGCCGGCTAACACTAGCGGGATACAGTCAAATACACCCATATTCCAACCCCTTAATTCTATAAAAGCCGATTCTAACATAACAACCTTCAAACACAAACAAGAACATTTCTGTTTACTGTCTCGATAAACTTTTTCAGGCAAGTCTTGTTAACTCACGGTTCATATTGACGCTAAATGCATCGTCGGGTAGAATCTTGAGTTCTTGCGGGGAAGTAGCTCAGTTGGTTAGAGCGCTGGTCTGTGGAACCAGAGGTCGTGGGTTCGACCCCCACCTTCCCTATAAACGTTTGTCTTGTGATAGACTTAGTTTACGAGCAAAGTTCCTACCCATGATTAACATACGGACAAGGAGAATGCGACACGCCTTCGCCAAATGAGCGAAGGCGGTTGGACGCGCTCGTACACGATTTTTCATCGACCGCAACGAAGTGCAGCTCTTAACCGCATGTCAATACGTTATTTTAATTTTTAATGTAACCTAATGTATCGTGATGGATATGTGCTTTAGGAAGGCAATATGATTAACTTGATTGAAAAGAAAAAACTTGTGAAACCCAAACTACTGAAGGGTTTTAGAGACATTCTACCGTCACAAATGTTTACGCGCGATCGAGTTATAGATACCCTGCGAGATGTATTTACAAAATATGGTTATCTTCCGCTCGAAACTCCTGCGCTTGAATACGAGGAAACGCTCTTAGGCGAACTGGGTGTCGATGCCAACAAGCAAATTTATCGCTTCACCGATTTAGAAGGTGCGGAATTGGGTTTGCGCTATGATCTTACAGTTTCGCTTGCGCGCGTCGTCGCTCAATATCAAAACGATATTGTGTTTCCTTTCAGGCGCTGGCAGACCGGCAAGGTTTGGCGTTTCGACAAACCGAAAAAAGGACGTCTACGCGAGTTTGCGCAGTTCGATGCGGATATTGTCGGAATCGACTCGGTTGCGGCAGATGTTGAGATAATCGAACTCCTTTACGAGAGCTTCATGCAAATGGATGTGGGAGACTTCACTATCAGAATGAACAACCGCCGCCTCCTTTCATATCTATTGCAATTCCTTGAGATTAAGGACGATCCTAATCGTGTGTTTCGCGTGCTAGACAAACTTGAAAAAGTGGGAAAGCACTCGGTGAAACGTGAACTTATGGGACAAGAGCAGAAGCAAGCCTTCGACAGCGCGTTTGAAAGGGAAACATCTTTAACACTAACTGAAAGTCAAGCCGACGGACTGCTTGATTTTGTTAGTATTGACGGCGATTTAACTTCTGTTGAAGTAATGCTATGCGAGTATTTCGGAGTCGAGACAAACTGCGCAAATTGCCCCGGTCTCGACGAAGTCTTTGAAACGATGTCGTTTTTGCGCGCTAAAGAACTCGAAGAAACTCATCTTAAATGGGACTTAGCGCTTGCTCGCGGACTAGATTACTACACAGGTACTGTATTCGAGGTTGTTTTGCCCGATAAATCAGAATTTGGCAGCGTCGCCGGCGGAGGCAGGTATGACAACCTCGTCGATAGATTTTCAGAGCGCAAACTTCCGGGAGTCGGTGTCGCAATTGGCATTGATAGATTGCTTCAAGCAATAAACGACAACGAAAGCGCATCAATCTCTCGTCGCGAGGCGGTTTTCATACCGTTCTTCGAGCGTGAACTTGTATCTGTATATTCAAAGCTAGCCCGTGAGTTAAGAGAGAACGGAATAATTGCGGAGATTTATCCGAGCTGTAACGCTTCGCTCGGTAAGCAGCTTAAATATGCCGACCGCGCCGGCTATGCAATAGCCCTGATTATCGGCGGTGATGAGCTTGCTAAAGGAGCTGTCAATGTCAAGCGATTGTGGACCGAGTTTGACGCCGCAAACAAAGAAGTGTTTGTTCAGCGAAACATAATCGCAAAAACTGTATTCGATGAGTTCAAACATTATCGTGAATTTGAAGCCGCCTCGAGCTTCATCTCTGATTTAACCTTGTGAAACTAAAACAACGAAACAATCAATGGAAGCGATAACTAAACGAAACTGGATATTTGCGAGACGAAACAACATAATCACGCTTGCGTGGCTAACCCCTGTTCTCGCTGTTGTATTTACGTGGATAATGACGATCGCGCAGGACGAACCGATTGCTAACATGCTCGGTCTTGGCATACTATCCGTTTTCTCGCAATTCGCAGTCGTAATGGTTTATTTTTTCGTTAACGCGCTCGTTAGCTGGATTGCAGTTGCATACCTTGTATCGCGAGAGCTTGAGGACAGATTTCTCTCACTTCTACGTCTCACGCCTATAACTGCGCGTGACACTTACATAGGGCATATGCGAACGGTTATGGTAATTATGATGCCACAGCTTTTAGTTTTTCATGCCGGAATTGCAGTTTTTTACACAGCAACGAATCCTGACATCTTTCGCGAGAACGAAGTTAGCATAGCAATGTTCGCAGGGGTATTGTTGATGAACCTGCTCAACACTTTTGCTATCACGACGGTGGTGCTTCCCGCGATATACGGTAAGACTGCGTTTTTCATTCTATTTGGTGCTGTCGTTTCGCTCATCGCTGTACCCAATAACTTTATGTTCTTCTTTATATCCGAAAATCTAAACGTTCCACTCTTTGTCCTGCCGCTCGCCGTTATGGCTTTTTTTGCGATAATCTGTGTATTGACTATGATGTGGGGTAATCACCGCTGGTACGCTGAATGGCGATAGAAACCTTCTTGGTTGAGCCATTGTTATGGTAATGATAGAAGCATTTACTCCACTCGGAACTCGCCATAACGTTTTTCTTCAAGCGGAGTTTCAAGATAAAAATACCATTCCCCGTGATCCTGAACTAGCTTAAATGTGAATACTTTTTTGTTGTCGTCGATAAACGTAACCTGTGCGAATCTGCCGCGGGATTTCACTTCAAGTTCGTCCGGTTCCGGAGGTATAACATCACGGAGACTCACAGGAAACTTTGAATTAGACAACAGGACGTCCGCTGTAAGCCCAAGGTTATCGCCTGTTCTAATCGCTTCATGCTGGTAGACAGGGCTTGCCAGCTTAATGAGTTCACCGAGCGCTTTCGTTTGTTTGACGCTTCCAATAAGCTCCATTGCATCGGTCTTGATAGAACTTTCCTTAGAACGACATCCGTAAAAAAGAAAATATGTGGCGATCGCAAGCATTATGACAATAGGAACTCCAGCCAACAATGCTGGGCTGGGCGACTTGCGACT
>CAZRQJ010000106.1:1041-8503 GCA_964602075.1 uncultured Planctomycetia bacterium | reverse complement strand
AGTTCGGATTATTGGAAATACGAGCAACGCAATGATAATTGTCCAGCCATCCATTGTAACGATAAGCTCAAATGACATTCCGTTACTTACAAACGAAGAGCGCGAAAAAGTGCTTGTGCAAATTGACGTCTCTGGATTAAAACCTGGCGAGTACATTGTGCAACCTCAAGTTATACTTGACCCAAAAATAAAAAATGTGCGAGTTGTTCCAACGGATGTAAGAGTCGAAATTAGTCTCGGAGGTCAGTAGTTTGAAATTTGGAACTGATGGACTTCGAGGTATCGCTGGAGCCGTATTGACTCCGGACATTGTACTCAAACTGGGTTTCTATGCGTCAGTGTTACAAATCCCGGAATTTGAAGTAAGAAGTAAAGCACAATTTGTCGTAGGAAAAGATCCTCGGTTGTCGTCCGATATGCTCGAAGCCGCACTATGCTCGGGCATTATGTTGAGCGGAGCAAATGTTGTTTTAGCCGGCATTGTATCGACACCTGTGTTGCCATTTGTTCTGAAAGGGGGCGGATACGCTGGTGGATTTATGATAACAGCGAGCCATAATCCAATCGAGGATAATGGCATTAAGGTTTTTGACAATCAGGGTTTTAAGCTTAAAGAAAACTTAGAGAAAAAAATTGAACATAGACTCAACACTCGTATTCACAATCTTGAAAACATAATGCCAAGGTTCGGATGTTCAATACAAAACAAAATACTCTGCCGAGCATACGTTAATTTTGTAAAAAAACTAACAATCACTAATCAGTGCAATATGCGAAGTATATCCAAGCATCCCTTAAAGGTTGTTTTCGATTGTGCTTATGGCGCAACTTCACGCCTTTGCAAGCAGATATTTACGGATGTTATTGATGCGCCTAGTTTTATTAATGCTGAATTCGATGGTAGCAAGATAAATTGTGATTGTGGGGCGACATATTTATCTCCTTTGGCAAACGAAGTTGTAAAGCTCGGAGCGGATATGGGATTTGCCTTCGACGGCGACGGCGATCGGGTTCTAGTGGTTGATAGCGACGGCAATGAAATTGATGGCGACAAAATTCTCGGGATACTGGCGGTTAACAGCCCAGTGTATGCTAAATCTCGAGAGGTCGTAGCAACGGTTATGAGTAATCTAGGCTTAGAAGAGTACTTGAGCGCTCACAACATCAAACTACATCGCGAAGATGTTGGCGATAAGTATGTTATGAAAGGGTTGTTACAGCGGCGATTGCTGCTTGGCGGGGAGCAAAGCGGTCATATTGTGATGTTAGATAAGAGCAATGCTGGTGATGGTTTGCTTACTGCTGCATCAATAATTGCGCTAGTTGTTAAGACTGGGAAGTCTATAAGTGAACTTACATCAGAAATTAAAAAACACCCTCAGATTCTTGAGAACGTACGTGTGTTCAAGAAAGAAGGTTGGGACAAAGATGAAGTCGTGCGTTCAAGAATCAGTGTGCTGACGAAGAAATGCACTAGCAGCAGTCGATTATTGGTTAGGCCGTCAGGAACCGAATCGTTGATACGTGTTATGGCTGAAAGTCGTGATCCAAACAAAGCGCAAATGCTAGTTAAAGAAGCTGTAAAAGTTATTCAGGACTGGAATAAACGCGTTAATACTCTAATTTAGGTCCGAGGTGTTCTATGAGTGAAAGTAGACAACTTAGTATTAAATGGCTGGGGCATTCATGCTTTGAATTTCGCTCGCCTATTGGCAAGGTTGTTTTGGTTGATCCATTCCTGTCGGGCAATCCATCCCTAAGCGAAGATTTAAGAACTGTGAAAGAAGTGGACATCATTGCGATAACACATGGACACGCCGACCATGTGGGCGATACAATTTCAATTTATAAGTCGCTTAGACCTAAAGTCGTCGCGCCCTTCGAGTTGGTTTTATTGTTACAATCAAAGGGGGTTGCTGCGAGTGAATCAATCGGAATGAATATAGGCGGTGAAGTTCTGGTGAAGAACATCAAAATCGCTATGACACCAGCATCGCACTCATCAACATTTTTTGATGGGGACAAAATTCTGCCTGCGGGATTGGCTTGCGGGTACGTGTTTACTTTTGAGAATGGCAGGCGCGTGTATCATGCCGGTGATACTTGGCTATTTTCGGAAATGGAGTTCATTCGACTGATATGGAAACCTGATATCGTAATGTTGCCTATCGGAGGGCATTACACTATGGATTTACGAGCAGCAACTTTGGCTGTTGAAATGCTGTCCCCGCAAATCGTAATTCCAATGCACTACGACACTTTCCCCGAGATATCAGTAGTACCTCAAGATTTTGGAGCCGATTTGGCTAGATTAGGTGTTGAATTGATTATTCCTTTACTAGGGCAGTCACTGGATATATAAGTTGGACGATTTCTTAAAAACAGAAACCACTGAAGATGAATTGCTTGATAAGAAGCACTATTCGATCTTGGAAATCAGTTTTCCGCAAGAAAGGCGCGGGCAAGGTTATACATTTGATATGGCAGGAGCAACTTTTACCGTTACGAGCGCACCAAGCCAATTGACTATCAACCAAGCTGAAGAAATGATAAAAACAGCGCAAGGTAGGTTCGATGCAGTTGCATTAAGTGGATTTGCGCTAACTTACACAGTTGGTAATCGTTATCATCGCCATCGGTTGTTAAGAAAACTGTTAATTGAAGACGATAATGCTCCAACAGTAGTCTGCGATGGAATTCGGGCGAAAGACACGGTTGAGCGATTGATGGTTAAGCGAATTGTAGATATTCTGGAAGGAGAAATTACGCAAAGACGGATTCTTGTGCTGTCTTGTATCGACAGATGGGGTGTTAGTGAGATATTGAGCGGCATGAAATCGCAGGTGATCTTTGGCGACCTTATGTATAACTTTCGCTTCGGTATTCCATTATTTTCCCTTGATCAAGTTAGAAGAGTATCCCCGCTAATCATAAATGTTGTGACACGTGCTCCGCTTGACTGGTACTTTCCAGGAGTAAGAACACATAGAAGGCTATTACCGCGCTGGCGATTTGCTTTTTATTGGGCAGAAGTTATCGTAGGAGGGATGAATTTTTTCAAGCGCTATTCTCCAACAGCGCTTGACGGAAAAATTGTCATATCCAACATTATTTCGAGTGACGAGGTTGAATGGTTTAAGTCGAAAGGCGTTAGCACAATTGCTTCATTAACTCCCGTAATTTGCGGCGAAAGAGTTAGTGCAAGCGTTATGGAAGCCGCATTGACACTTGTTACACGCGGAAAAACCGGACATAGACGCGATAGATTTCTTAATGAAATTATGAAGTTAGAGTTGGATCCGGAAGTGTTCGTTTTTCAGCCGAGTTCCGCACAGATTCCTGAGAGCTTTTCTCCCTCATTAGCACCCAACCAAACTCTAGTTGAACAAGATAAATTCATACCTTCAGATTTTTTGGTTCAAATAGATGTAGCAAAATTTGCTTTTGTTATACATCCGCTCGTAGGCGCACAGCTCTTGCAACATAAGTTAATCAGGAAATTTCGTCATTTTTTACCTATGAGCGTCTTGGAATCTGTCGCGGCAAAAACACCAAATTTCATAGCTAGTAGATTGAAGAATCTGACATCTGTAACAGGACAAAAAGCCGAGGGATGGCTGCTGGCACTGCCAATAACGAGCAAAATAATGCTTAGGTTACCGCCAGAATACATATACGAGCGCCTCATCGAACTCTCCGAGCTTGCGCAAGAGTTGGGTGCTACTGTTATGGGACTTGGTGCATTTACAAGCGTAGTTGGTGACGCTGGTGTCAGCGTGGCTCGACACAGTCCGATTGCAATCACTACAGGTAATTCCTACACAGTTGCTTCGACCATGGAAACAATTGAGATCGCCTCCAACCGAATAGGTATCAATGTTAAGAATTCAGTTGGACTTGTAGTTGGGGCGACCGGCTCGATAGGGAGCGTTCTCGCGCGCATGCTTGCAGAACGCGTACGTGAAATAGTTGTTGTTTCACCTCGACCAGAACGTGTTGTTGCGCTAGGTAAAATGATAAAAAATGAATCTCCTTGCGTTATTGTCACCACTACAACAAATATCGAAGATCATATTCAAAGAGCGGATATTGTCGTTACGACGACGAGTACAGTAGATCCGATTATCAGCGTTGAAAAGTTGAAGCCAGGGTCTCTCGTTTGTGACGTTGCACGACCGCCGGATATTGACGAAGAAATCGCAATGAAAAGACCGGATATTCTTGTAGTTGAAAGCGGGGAAATTTCCCCACCTTCTACTATTGAAATTGGTGTTGACATTGGCTTACCGCCAAACACTGTTTATGCATGTTTGGCTGAAACAATGATCCTGTCTCTGGAAGGTGTTAAAGGTCATTACACGATAGGCCGCAACATTATGAAGGATCGAGTTGAAGAAATTTGGGCTATGGGTAAAAAGCATGGTTTCAAACTCGCTGGATTGAGAACATTTGGTAAAGCTGTCGATGAAGCTAAATTGGATATCGTAGCTAACGCTCGAGAACGCATGCGCCTTTCCGACTAGGTTAACCATCTTAGTCTCGTGATATACTGCCCCGATCTAACGAATGGACGGTAACTATGAGTCGAAACCTTAAAATTTACTTCAACGGAAGCATCGTTCCGGAATGTGATGCACGGATTAGCGTGTTTGATCACGGTCTTCTCTATGGCGATGGTGTTTTTGAAGGGCTTCGGAGTTACAATGGATCTGTTTTTAAGCTGGAAGAGCATACGAAGCGCTTGTTTGCATCTGCAAAACACTTAATGATAGATATTGGAATGACAGAAAGAGAAATCAATCAGACAACACTTGACACGTTGGCAGCAAACAATCTATATGGAAATGCTTACATCCGTACAGTAGTGACGAGAGGTTCTGGCGACTTAGGTATTAACCCCAATAAATGTTATGGCAATTCAACTGTTTTTATCATTACTGATGCTATTGCGCTTTACCCTGAATTCTACTACGATTTTGGGTTAAGGGTGGTAACTTTGGGTGTGCTGCAGAAATCGGTCAGCGGTTTATCGCCGATGATTAAGTCCTTAAATTATCTAAATAACATACTCGGTACATTGCAAGTTAACAATTACAATGCGTGGTTACGCGGTAGAAGATTTGAAGATCTTACTTTAGAAGAAAAATTGGCAGTCGTCGGTGAGGGGATTATGCTTTCTCCTAGTGGTCATGTAACGGAAGCGACTGCCGACAACATTTATATTGTCAAAGACAACGTTCTTTACACCCCACCGGTCTCGGAGGGATTGCTTGCGGGAGTTACGCGATCCTCCATATTGGAAATAGCAGCTGAACTTGATGTGAAAACTTGCGTTGACAGACTTACAGTTTACGATTTGTACACAGCCGACGAGTGTTTCTTGTCCGGCAGTGCCGCAGAAATTGTGCCGGTCCGTGAGATTGACGGGCGAGTTATCGGAGGTGGAGTCGATTCCTATTCGGTCTATTCAAGAATTCGAACTGCGTTTCCTGCTTATGTAGCGAAACATAGCACACCAGTTCCGCGTTAAGGTATCTTTCTTTGAACATTCATTTATCGAGTAGGTTTGCTGAAACAAACGCCGTGTTAACACAAGACACAGAATACGAGGGTATAATCTGTACGTTCAACAGTCTGTACTAAACGTATTGGGTTGAATTGATTTTCCTATTTGTACGATTTCTGGAGAACTGACTTACATGGATTTTTTGAATAGATTTTCGTCTGCAGCTAGAACGGCAATTCATAAGGCTAGGGAATACTGCATTCGATTTAATAACACGTTCGTCGAGCCGGAGCATATTCTTTTTGCGATATTGAACCAAAAAAACTCAACAGCGATGAAGGTGCTTCGCTCTCTGAAAGTGAACGTTGCGAAGATGACTTATGTATTAGAAAATCACTTATACAAGAGTCAGGGTAACTATAAACACGAACCTACATTCGGGCGACGCACGATAACTTTGTTCGACAATGCCTATCGCGAGATAAGTCGTTTTAATCATCAGGAGATACGCACAATCCATATATTAATAGCGATGAGTGTTGAACGTAACACTATGATCTATTACTTGTTCAAAGAGTTTAATCTAGACCAAACTGTACTTCGGAATGCATTTACGAAGATCCTGCGGAGTCAAGAACCAGGCATCCCCGGTGTTCCAAAGGAAAAGGAAGAGGAGTCAATAATCGAACGATTTTCGCGCGACTTAACCAAGCTTGCTAAAGATAAGAAACTAGATCCGGTGATTGGTCGAGAGAAAGAGATTGACAGGCTGATTCATATTTTGTGTAAACGGACAAAGAACAATCCGATTCTTGTTGGTGAGGCAGGTGTTGGTAAGACGGCAATTGTTGAAGGCTTGGCTCATAAAGTTGTGTCAGGTGATGTTCCTTGGTCGCTAAAAAAACGTCGAGTTTTGTCAATTGATCTAGCAGGAATCGTTGCAGGTACTAAGTTCAGAGGCGAGTTTGAAGAACGCTTGAAACAGCTCATTTCAGAAATACGCGACAGCGAAGGTAAGATAATCATATTTGTAGATGAATTACATACAATTTTAGGCGCAGGTAGTGCCGAAGGCAGCCTTGATGCGTCAAACATCTTAAAGCCGTCATTAGCTCGCGGCGAGCTGCGTTGTATTGGTGCAACAACATTCAAAGAGTTTAGAAAGTACATTGAAAAGGATGCTGCTTTGTCGCGGCGCTTCCAGCCGATTTTTGTCGAAGAACCTACTTATGAAGAAACAATTGAGATATTAAAAGGGTTAAAATCTGAATATGAAACCTTTCACAGGGTTATCATCAATGACGATGCAATTGAAAGGGCAGTGTTTCTCTCTACCAAGTACATAAATGATCGTAAGCTTCCGGATAAAGCGATCGATGTAATCGACGAAGCTGCAGCGTGGGTCAATCTTGAGAAGCGACCTGTCGATGAACAAGATGAAAGCGAACAAGCTAGTGACAGTGAGTTCGATTTTAGCGATGAAGAATCCGATGTATCCAGCGAGGAGTTCAGCAGTCTACTTAGAGATCTTGAGAATATAGACGAATCCCGCGATACCTTTGTGAGTCAACTTGACACAGCAAAAAAACCAGGAGACTTTCACAGCACGGATAGTGAAGACAAAGAATCTCAAGTGGATGTTTCTGTAACTGCACAAGATGTAGCGCGAGTAGTCGAAATGTGGACTGGCATTCCCATGACTAGTTTCACTGAAGACGAAGCAAAATCGCTCGTTGGTCTATACGAGCGTTTGAACAGCCGGATTATAGGGCAAGATGTTGCCTTGCAGAAGATCGTTAAAGCGCTAAAAAGAAGCTATGCTGGTATCAAAGAAGCGACAAGACCTATTGGTTCGTTTGTCTTTGTAGGTCCGACTGGTGTTGGCAAGACGGAATTAGCAAAAGTTCTAGCATCGAATTTGTTTCTCAATCCAGACGCATTGATAAAGATTGACTT
>CAZRQJ010000106.1:0-1020 GCA_964602075.1 uncultured Planctomycetia bacterium | reverse complement strand
CGAAAAATTCGCTGTATCGAGACTTATCGGCAGTCCGCCAGGTTATGTTGGGTATGATGAAGGTGGACAACTTACAGAAGCGGTGCGTCAAAGACCTTATAGCGTGGTACTCTTCGATGAAATGGAGAAAGCGCATCCAGACATTTTCCACACCTTAATGCAGATTCTGGACGAAGGTGTTATATCGGATAGTCAAGGGCGCAAGGTCTACTTCCACAATTGCGTAATCATTTTCACAACGAATATCGGTGGCAAGCTAGTGTCGGACGATGATCGTGTTGGATTGAGACGCGATTTAGAGCACACAGACGAAGACTATGCCGGTTTCTTTGAGTCATACAAACGCAACGCAGACAAAATGTTAAAGCAAAGTTTCAAGCCTGAATTTTTGAACCGAATCGACGAGATAATTTATTTTGACATTTTAGGTCGTCCACAGATATCAAGCATCACTGAAATCTATTTAAGTGAATTAAGGTCAAACTTAGAAGTGCTTAATTATCATATCGAATGGAACAACGATGTAGTTGATCTTATAGTCGATTGCGGTTACTCCCCTCAATATGGAGCGCGTAACATTAAACGAACGGTTGTGAGGATGGTTGAAGATCCGCTATCTGAGATGATAATCAGTGAAGAGATAACAAAGAATGATGTCACCCATATCACTGTTGTTAACGGCGAACTTCATTTTGAAAACAAAGGAACTTATAAAATAGAGGTTCCAGCAGGAAATGAAGAACAAACCACAAGACAATAAGCTTGTTATTTTTTACATGTCTGAATTTTGCTTGTGTAACCGATAATTCTTTGATAAATTTCCGCCTTCATAACTCTGGAAGGCGGGTTTAAACCCCTTTAAGGTTTTATCTAAATCTTGTAAGAAGTGTTGACAAACAGTTTTTCATGAGTTAAAATCACTGTCCCACTGTAATTCAGTGGGTTGAACCTTGAAAATTGGATAGTGAAAAGATAACAGCCCACATGCCTGTTTTTATGCAGGTCCAATGTGAAATTTAT
>CAZRQJ010000105.1:5752-8517 GCA_964602075.1 uncultured Planctomycetia bacterium | reverse complement strand
GTGTGTCGGCGTGAAGCGTTCCGTTTTGCTTCAATAGATATCGCACGCCGTGCTTGCTCGACGACCACATTTCCCACTGCGGATGGTCGAATCCCATATGACATGTCTGGCATGCTTGAGGTTGCTTGGCTTCCTTTACGGAAAACGTATGGCGAGTATGACAAGCGTCGCAGGATGCGTTCCCGTAAATTTCACCCTTGTCACGTAATGCTCTGATTTCAGCTTCGGTCTTTAATCCAATTTTATGGCAGCCGCCGCAACCCTTCATACCGTCGGTAAGCGCCATCGGTAGAGCATGCGTTGTCGGCATTGCGTTCATAGCAGCCCAAGCGAGCGCATGTTTTCCCTTTGAGAATTGTTCGACACGATCGGGATGGCACATATTACAAGTGTCTGCCGTCGGTATCTTCGCCTTGCTAGCGTTTGAAGCAGCATCATGTTCATCACCGTGACACGCATCGCATCCGACATTCACGCTAGAGTGTTTTGACAACTCCCAGTCTGTAACGATGTTCGGCGTTGTCGCCTTGTGGCAGCCGAGGCAGTTCGTTGTTGCTGCGGCTGATAACCCTCCTGCAAACGAGACCACAACCGCAACGATTACGATGATCGCAAAACTAAAACGCTTCATTACAATTCCTCCAAACGCCTTGAAATACGAAAAATATAAACCGATCCTGAATTAAAAGAATCCAGTAATCAGGATATATACAATTTATTATATCCGATTATAATCTATCAGTTTTTTTTTAAACCTTGTGAGTAGTTTCGCGAATCACGGTTAATAGGCTAGAATAACTGAACCCGATTATGTCTATTCGCCACAAAGTTATTTTAGTTGTTTTTTTTGTGTCGCTTGTATATTCAGCGATGGTAGTTGCCGTCGTTGTCATGGTTGTTTACCCCAACATTGAATCTCTCGAACGCACCGAAGCACTCGAAGATGCAAACCGAATCATCCAAGCAGTACTTAACGAGGCGGATCATTTGCGCTCCCTTACTCATGATTGGTCTGCTTGGAATGATACTTACCAATTCGCTTTAGACAGAAACAGAGCTTACATTGAATCAAACCTTTTGGACGAGACCTTTATCAACACCAACGTTGATTTGATCTATATTACAGACGGTGACGGCAATGTTATTTATGGAAGGGTCTATGGATATGAAGATCATAATGTGCTCAATTTAACTGAAGAGCCGACCATGAGACTTTCACCCAATCATCCGCTTTTTTTGTCGAAAGACCCGTTATACACGAAATCCGGATTAATTGCCGCTGAACCTTATCCACTAATTGTCGCGTCGCAACCGATTATCACTAGCGACAACAAAGGACCTGTTCGAGGTTTCTTCATTATGGGTAAGTTTTTGGACGAAGAATACAACTATAATCTAGAGAAAAATACGATGATAGAGTTTGACATCATCAACCTAAAAACAAACGAGAGGCCCTTGAGACCTGAATCTGCTGTTGTTCTGCAATCACGAAGAGTCGAATATGAGATCATTGCTGTTACAAAAAACAGGCTTAACATCGGAATTGAGGTTAATGGAGTTGATAATAATCCAGCTATTTTTGTTAAGTGTTATATTCCACGCGACATCACGAAGAACATCGGCGCAATACTTAGATTCTCGGTAGCGGCGATTATCACTTCAGGACTTTTCATATTGCTGTCGTTATCAATACACATTGGAGTTGTAATTGTTGAACCTTTATCGTCATTCTCAAGGAAAATTGTTGAAATCCGTAAGTCTGGAAATTTAAGCAGAAACATCGGTATTACAAGAAAAGACGAAATTGGAATGCTCGCAAAGGAATTCGATTTCTTACTCTCCGAACTGCGAGAAGCGCGTAAGCAACTAAGCGAACAGGCTTATCGCGCGGGACTTTCAGATATGTCAAGCGGTTTACTTCACAATTTTCGAAATTCAGCCACGCCAATGATGCAGAGCATTCACAAACTTGAGACCGATTTCGAGTCTTTCCCTTGTGAAAACATCGAACGAGCTGTTGTAGAGCTTGGAAACGCGGAAATAAGTGAAGATAGGAAGTTGGATTTAATCAAGTACATATCGCTCGCGTACGGCAGGATGGCTCAAAAAGTTACGGAAATGAAAGTCGTTGTAGAGACACTAACAGGTCAATCAAAAGAAATTGTGGAACTCTTGAATCAACATGAGTCGATAACTCGCTCTGAAAGGATGCGCGAAGAAGTTGAGATAAGAGAATTGATCGAAGACGCATACAAACTCGTGCCTGAAGGTTTACGCAATCTTGTTCGATTGAAATGCACCACAAAAGAGCCAAATGATGTGATAGTTATAATCGATAGATTGGTCTTGTTACATGTGCTATTGAACTTGTTTGATAATTCAGCAGAGTCGATTAATAGAGCTGAAAAACCTAACGGTGAAATTTCCGTTGATTACGGTCTCGCAACAGAACAGGAGCAGCGATTCTTATACATAACCGTAGAAGATAATGGTGAAGGCATTGACGATGATAATTATGAAAAGCTTTTTAAGCGAGGATACACATCGAAACCTTTGGGAAAGGGTGGATTTGGTCTGCATTGGTGCGCCAATGCAATTAGTTCGCAGAAGGGTAAAATTACCGCTGTTAATTTAGGTAAAGGAACTGGCATGCGATTTCTAATCAGATTGCCTATTGACATAATATGATAAAACGTATAGCATGACATCCTATGTTTAATTCTAGCGCACATGGGTTTCGGAAAAATCTAAGGATTATCGCCGTA
>CAZRQJ010000105.1:308-5733 GCA_964602075.1 uncultured Planctomycetia bacterium | reverse complement strand
GAAGCGATAGTTCTCGACACATACCGAGCAATTTTGTCACGATACAAGGCAAGCAAAAGCGATATTGAACTTGAGGGGCTCGAATCACGTTTGTTTGGCACAAAATCTCCCGACAAAAAGGATATAGAATATTCCATAACTTTGTGCAAACAAGGAGAGGAAGCGGTAGAAGCGGTTAAGGTTGCGGTGGACAACAAACAACCTTATGCAGTTTGTTTTATGGACGTGAGAATGCCGCCTGGGATGAATGGAGTTAACGCGGCTCAAGAAATACGCAAACTAGATAGATTTATCAATATTGTCATTGTAACGGCTTATTCCGACATTAATCCGCTAGAGATTAGTGCAATGGTCCCGCCGTCGGACAAGCTACTATATATGCAGAAACCGTTCCACCCTTGGGAATTGTGGCAGGTTGCTTCATCCCTTACAGCGAAATGGGAAGCCGAGATCGCTTTGCGAGAAATTAACCGTAATCTTGAGAAGAAGGTATTCGAGCGCACATTCGAGCTTGAAAAAACAAATTTGTTGCTAGAAGAAGACCTTGCGAAGCGCATCTTGGCGGAGCAGCGAATTCTCGATTACCAGAAGCAGTTAAAAATGTTAGCATCCGAACTTGTTCTCTCTGAAGAAAAGGAGAAAAGAAGACTGGCTGAATCACTTCATAATTCTGTTGGACACGCGCTTTCTGCGGTACAGATTAAACTTGCGCTTCTAATGGATCAAATAAAGGAAAAAGAACTGCTCGATCAATTTGAATGCCTAATAAAAATGACAGAAGAAACTGCAGATGCTGTACGAGCTATGATGTTTGAAATCAGTCCACCTGTTCTTTATGAACTTGGATTTGAATCAGCTGTTGAGTGGTTTCTTGAACGAATCTCTCAACGCTTCGACAAGAAAACAAGTTCGTCAGTGGGTCATACAAGAGCGTTCAAAGATACAAATTTAGAGTCTTTTGCCTTCAGAACCGTCCAAGAGCTAGTTATTAACTCTGTGAAACATGGTTGCGCGTCTTGTATAAGCGTTGATAAGCAAGTAAATGCGAATGCCATAACCATAGTCGTCAGCGATGACGGAAAAGGATTCGATGCAAATCGCCTTTGGAAATCAGGTTCAGCGCTAGACGGCTTTGGCTTGTTCAGTATCCGCGAGCACGCCAATTATTTTGGCGGCACGATTGATATTGAGTCAAGCGAGGGAAAAGGAACAACTGCAACGTTAACCCTACCTATGAAGAATAATTAAATCTGGATAGGGTTTTCGTGTCAACCAGAATTTTATTAGCAGACGACCATTCAATAGTGCCTGAAGGATTGCGAATGCTTCTCGTCGCGACAGCGACATCGAAGTAGCCGCCGAAGCGGAGAACGGCAGAGAAGCGCTTAGACTAGCTCTCGATTTATCACCTCATGTAGTGATAATGGACATTTGTATGCCCGAGCTTAACGGTGTTGACGCCACTCGTAAGATTCTCAGCGAACGTCCAGCGCCAAAGTGATCATACTTTTAATGCACAGCGACAAAAGATACGTTGCTGCAGCATTGAAGCCGGAGCCGCAGGTTATATTTGGAAGAATAGTTGTTATAAAGACCATAGGTCCGCCATCCAATCCGTCAGAAACGGTCAACACTATTTAAGCCCTGAAATCGCAACAAGCGTAGTAGATGACTACGTTGACAAGTTGGGGCAAGGTAACCCACATTCATCAACCCAATCGCTCTCTCCGCGAGAGCGTGAAGTTCTACGCTTTTAGCTGAAGGCTGGGTTCTAAAGAGATTGCGGCACACCTTGGATTGAGTTAAAAAACCATAGACGTACACCGTAAGCAGATAATGGACAAGCTTAGAATGCACTCGATAGCAGAACTGACAAAGTGCGCCGTTCGAGAAGGCATTACACACATCGAATAACGATAGGTCGCTTTAGTTCTCTATCGCTGTTTTATTATTCAACTTTGTTGGTATACTAGTTACGGCGATTGATGCCGCTTTTTGTATTTGGAGCGTTTCATGAGGATCATATCTCAAACAGAGATTGACAATACTGTCAGCGAGAGCGTTGCGTTTGTGCGAAACAATACAGACGTATCGCCCGACGTCGCGGTTATACTTGGCTCGGGCACAGGCGAATTCACAAACTTCATCAAAGACCCGATTAAATTACCTTTTCGCGATGTCCCGCATTTCGAATGTACAACAGTAGAGGGACACCCGGGAAATCTCGTACTAGGCACATTTGAAGACAAATCCGTTGCAGTTTGCGAGGGACGCTTCCATTACTATGAAGGACTTTCGATGCATCAGGTTGCATACCCCGTACGCGTTCTGAACGCGCTTGGCGCGCATACGCTTATCCAATTCAGCGCCGCCGGCGGTATCAAGCGTGATATGCAGGTTGGCGATCTCATGATTTTAAGCGACTACATCAACCGCATGGGCGATTCGCCGTTGCGCGGCATTTTAACTGCTCCTGCAAGCGCGAAGTTTGTTCCGATGAACAAGCCGTTCGACGAGAAACTCTCCGACATGGCGTTTCGAAATGCAATAAAACGCGGATTGAGAGTCCATCGCGGAACTTATGTCGCTGTTCACGGTCCGAGCTATGAAACAAATGCAGAGCTTCAATTTTTTCACGTAATCGGAGGCGACGCAGTCGGCATGAGCACTGTTCCCGAAACGATTGTGGCACGTCACCTTGAAATGCGCTGTCTTGCAATCAGTGTCATTACAAACCTAACATTTGGTCATGACAGCGTCCATGTCAGCCACCAGCGCGTTCTCGAAATCGCGCGAGGAACCTTGTTGAAACTGAAGGAAATTTTGAAAGACATATTAGAAGCGATGTAGGAAGCTATTGCAAAATATTATCTTATGTTGAATATATCCATTTAACTCGTCACTTTCCTATAAAGAGGTCTCCACAAATCCTCAAATCCGTTGCCGACGTTTGTGCGAACCTTTTCCATGCCTGCGAATTCAAATCCGAAGCTTGCTGTGTTTTTCGCTTGGGGCCCGACAACGCTTCCGTTTCCGTTGCCTGTAGTGAGACTCTTAGTTCCAGACGTATCACACGCGCCCTCCAGATCCATAAATGCTTCGCTTTCATCGCGCTGCTTCAAGCTAAGAACAGGTATTGCCGCTTCATCGTTCTCTTGCGCCATTATCACGCGTGCGTCCGTGCTTGTAGCATTCATTGCGGCAACCGCTAGAAACACTCTATGCATCGTTGAAGACGCTGCCATTAGTACCTGCGCATCCGAACTCGAACTGTCGCCAAAGACGATGAATACAGTAGGACGTCCACCAAAACCTTGGTTAATCACCGCAGATTCGCTGGCATTTACATTGACTACATATACACTGCGCCAAGGAACTCCAAAAGTACCAACGCTGGCAGTTTCATTAGGTAATATACTGACGTTAGAATCCTCCGGCCGAATTCCACCTGTTGTAGTTTCCCAATTAACGTAAGTCATTTCAAAATCCTCCTAAAAAAATATGTGCTTCAATTTGAAGCTAAAATCAATCAAATGATCTACCCAACAATTTAACAGTCCTCATTGGGTAGGGTGAGTTGTCGCCAACAAGTGCATACGCGTCGCCATTAGGCAAGATGACTAGTTGGAATATTTGCTGATAATCACCTCCTGGTAACACTATTCCCGTTTTCCATACGGGTGATGTAGAAACGCTTGTATAATCTGAAATGTCTATAACGCTGTATCTTACTTGCGTGAAAGGACCCTGTTTCCAGAGATAAATACACAAATAGACCTTTCCGTTTGTAGCCACTTTACCGGAACTGATGTCCAGTATGCTGTTCCTTGATTTTCGCACAAACCACTGTCCATCCTGCTTGAGTTCATAAGAAGTAAAACCTTTATCGAGATTTAAAATCTGCGTCTCGCCATCAACCTCTGCAATTGACAGATAGTTAATGCGATTCTGTGGGATTGAAACAACGCTTCGTTGCCAAACGCCTTCGTTTTTCTGAACAACGGTCAGGTTAGTATCATACAGGCAGAATGTCGGTTTACCTTCGATAAAAGTAAGGTCTGACTGCGAGCCAAGTTTTTGTTTAATTCCTGTTGTTTCATTCTTAAACACATTGCCTTTCATCCAAGCGTATTTGATAACTTCAGCATCTGTGCCTGCGTTGTAGATTAGAGCGGGATATCCATCCGGATGGATTGCTGTTTTGATATTCGTATCAACTGTTTTGATATCCATTTCAACAAAGTATGGTTCCTGCCAGTTGCCGTTCGAATCTCGCTTGATGTATGCCACATGTTGAGAGTTAGAAAGCGACCATTGATACATAGCGAACCAGAAAACGGTGCCATCCGGAGTTATAACAGGTTCACCAAGCACCAATTCATCTGGTCTTGAAGATGGAGTGAAAACATCGCTCATCCAGTGTCCGGGATAATCTTCGTATAAAAAGACATGTTGGAAATCGGATTTAACGTAAGCTAGCGCAGGCAGCAAGGATGTCGGTTGGATTAGTATGTCAACCATATTAAAACCTATTGATGCGGTTAACTCTTTGACAAGATTCCATTGAGTTTCACTAGACAGAGCGACTATGTAAAGTTCGGCGGAAGCTCTATAACCTACAACGTCCGTAACATAAAGCGTCACGAAGTATTCGCCTTGAGGGAACTCATGAATTACATGGTATGGAGATTCCTGTGTAACGTCTATAACGCCGTCGGATTCGAAATCCCATTCGTATAGGACAATCTCTCCTGCAGTGCTGTATGACTGATTGCATATCAAAGTCACTGTATAGGGAGCGTCGCCGTACTGCTCTGGGTATGCGCCTGGGACGGCGAAGGCGGTGACGGGAGGAGGCGGCGGGACGGGTTCTTCGTCTACCTTGAGAGGGAACTGGAAGTATGATGCGCTATACGGGTTCGACACCCGAACCGAGCAGTTGTACTCGCCCGGATTGCCCAGTATCACAGTCGGATTCTCTTTGCTCGAAGTCGACGGAAATGCTGCGGGTCCGAAATACCAGTACCAGTCGAACGGCATTAGTCCCGTTGTCACCGCAACAAACGTAGTCACGTCGCCCGTTGTGCCATCGGCAAGTTTCACCGTATACACACGCGGCTCCACGCTTGTCGTCAGAACGACTACTTTGCTCGCATCGCCGAACGTTCCCTTCGAATCGTAAGGTCGCACAAGCGCAAATAGCCCATCGTTTTCTGTTACTGTTATCGAGAACGGAATCGGAAACGACGTTCCAACTGGCATCGCTTCTTTTGCGTCGTCTAGGTCGATTCTCGCTATCTCCGTCCAGTCGCCTATTATCGCAAGCGGATCGTTCGATGCAAGCACAGCGTATCCCGATACTTCGTTTAGGTAGTTGTCTGCGATTGAGGTTATATCCGAAATGCCGATATCGCCGCCTCTATCT
>CAZRQJ010000105.1:0-298 GCA_964602075.1 uncultured Planctomycetia bacterium | reverse complement strand
AGAAACGCTTTGTACCAGTTTGATGATCCTTCCGTCGTAGCTGGATCGCCTGCGGGTATCTGCCGTCCGTCGTCGTACGTTTCTTCGCTGTATTCGACAATCGCAAGGTAGTTCTCTGCGATTGGTGTTATGTCTGGCACGCCTACCGAGCCGTCGAGGTTGTAATCGCCGTCGTTTGCGTAACTCCACGAGAGCGTTTGCGTATCCATATCGTAGGCGATATCGCGGACACGCGCTGCATCGCCCGTTGCGACTCCAGACGCGAATCTGCCCTCGTAACTCGCCGCAAGCGAATCTT
>CAZRQJ010000104.1:1675-8582 GCA_964602075.1 uncultured Planctomycetia bacterium | reverse complement strand
TGAGAATATCGTACAAAGCGTCGCGGTTGAGCGCGCGAAAAACGATGAACTCGGTTATGCGATTGCGGAATTCGGGCGGGAAGTTTCGTTTCATCGCTTCTTTGACGGTTCCGTAAATATCCACATCCGTCTTTTCGGACGAGACGGACTGCGTCTTAAACCCGATGCGGTGTTCCTTCATAAGACTATCTATCTGCGTTGCGCCGACGTTCGACGTGAGTATCAGTATCGTATTTGTGAAATCAACCAATCCATCGTCGTCTTTCGTGCGCCGTGCGAGCGTGAGCCTGCCTTCATCCATAATCTGTAGAAGGAGATTGTGCAGACGAAAGTGCGCCTTCTCAATTTCGTCGAAGAGGATTACGGTATTTGGTTCCGATTCGACTGTTTCTTTCGAGAATACTACCGGCAGGTCGCTTCCCACGTAACCGGGAGGACTGCCTATAAGCCGCGATATCGCGTGCGGCTCGGAATACTCGCTGCAATCGACTTTGATCATTCTACGAAAGTCGCCGTGAAGCGCTTTAGCGAGCGCACGAGCCGTCTCGGTCTTGCCAACTCCGGTCGGACCTGCAAAGAACATAACCGCTATAGGTTTGAATGGACTGCGGAAGCCTGCATTGCTGCGAATCAATGCGCGGCATATTGCGTCGATGGCACGCGACTGACCGATAATTTCCTCTTCGAGAATTCGGCGGATGTGGTCTACGGGCGTTTTTTTGTCGGGTGGAATTTTCAGCGCAATCGTTGCAGGGGGAAACAACCCGCTTCGTTTTTTTTCTGAATCTGATTCGAAAGGCGCGTTTGATTTTTCTTTCGAGAAAGCCTTAGTCTTTTTCGCACCACCACTGAACCCAGTTTTCGGTTTCTTCTCCTCGAACATTGCGTCGTTCTTGATTTCAGGTTTTGACGTTTCAGAATCCATTTCGTTCTCCGTTTACGTACGCACAACTCCTGTTATGAACTATACAGAACATCGTGCGGATTTTGCAAACCAATCGAATGTGACTGCCAACCCTTCGATGAGTTCAACCCTTGGGGTCCAATTCATTAATTCGTTGGCTTTTGAGTTGTCGAGTTCTATCCGTGCAACTTCGTTTGGGCGTGCGTCGCCGCGTATTCTGCCTGACAGTCTGTAACCCGATCTAACTGCAAGCATTTCCAGTGAATCAGCTATTTCTATAACATTCGTTCCTATTCCCGTACCTATGTTAATCGCTACATCGTCCGGTGAAACGAAACCGCTTGCACAGAAATTGACACAGCCGCTATACAATTTATCGAGCGCAGCAAGCGATGCGTTCACCATATCATCTATGTAAACATAGTCGCGAGTCGCTTCGCCTGTGCCGTGTATCAACAACGGCTGTTTTGCGATTAAACGCTGCGCGAATATTGCTACTACCCCGGCTTCGCCGTGCGGATCTTGACGCGGCCCGTAAATGTTTCCGGGTCGTAAAGTAATTGCATTAATTTTTCGGGAGCGCACCGAATCGAATATGTGTTTTTCAAACTCGAATTTGCTTTGAGAATACGGAAAAGGCAGTTTTTTCGGTTGAGTCTCCAGCACGGGAAACGCGTCGTTTGACGACGGCTCGCCGTAAACAATACCTGTGCTTATATTTACGAATGCGCTGCAGCCTGCTCGTATGGCGGCACTAAGAATGTTTACACTACCATCCACATTGACGCTTGAATCGAACTCCGGATCTCGAATGCTCGTGAGCACGCTTACCTGCGCCGCGAAGTGAATAACGGCATCTGGGCAATATTCGTCGAATATAGAGAGCGCTTCAGGGCTGCGAATATCAATCTCTACGAATCTAGCGTCTTTCGGAACGTTTTCGCGTTTGCCGCTTGACAGATTGTCAATCACGAGAACTTCATCGCCGCGTGACGTTAGAGCGTTTGAAGTGTGTCCGCCGATGAAACCCGCGCCGCCTGTAACGATTATACGCACGCTTAAATTGTATCAGGTGTTAGAAACCAGTGTCCGCAAATTCAAAAAGCGAAAAGTCGAACGTATTTCTGTTATCATATGTCTTGTGTCTGTTATGCATTTTCGCCTTATTTTTGCGCTTGCGGTAGCAATTTGTTTGCTTTCAATCTGCGCGTCTTGCAGCAATGGTGTTGTTAGAAGTTTATTTGAGAATCCGCAGGACAGCACGGTTTTTCAATTGCAGAATTTCAGCTTACCGATTCTGCCTATCGACGCGGGTATCTATCAATTCTGGTATGAGATAAATGAAGAACAGACATCGCTTCTTAGATTTATCGTTGTCGGTACGTCGCTTTGGCCCCCCGAATATCTAGATTATGACCCCAAAGAACTTCCGTCAGGTTTTTCAAATCTTGGAACGTTGAGCAATACAGAACTTCAAATTGAACTCCCTGAAGGTGTATCGCGCACCGATATTGACGTGCTTTACCTGACAGTCGAACCTATGGGCGAAGACGATGGAGTTATGAGTGATTCAATCTTGCTTGTAGGAAAGCTCAATGTTCGCGGACGCGCTAATATGGCGCTTGATACCCAAAATGAATACGGCGGACTTCCTAACGTGTTCGACGCTGACGGCAGCGTGATGCTTTCCGTGCCGACAAATCAACCCGCTAGCGGTGACACTTCTCAACTATCGACATTTTTCGATAAGCTCACCAACAAATTAACATCTCAAGACGGAGATACAACACCGCCCGAATGGGAAAATGGCTTCGGCATAATAAGCGCATCATATAACGACGATTCCACTGAAATAGCGATAACATTCGGCTCGGCAATCGATGCAGATTCGCCTCCTGTGTCCTATGTTCTTTATTGGCAGGCTGGCAATTCGATTGATTTCACAGACGATACAGTTAAATCCAAGGCAATACTTCTAGATATCACAGGGCAGGACACCGCTCCGTATACGGCGACGATCGACAGCGAAGATATTGCTTCCGTCGGCAGTACGATTTCGTTAGCCGTTCATGCTCGCGATGCTGCAACGCCTCAAAACGAAACCGCTCCATTAGACCCGCACCCGACGCATCCTGATGGAAAAGATTGGTTAACGATCACTCCCGACAACCCTTGGTATAAGGGTGTGTGGTTTGTAAGCATTCCTGAAGGTGAAACTGATCCAGCCGCGAGTTTGACATTGCCAGATTTAACAGATGTTCCGGGATGGACATACGAAGCATGGGCATACCGTTCGTCGGAACAAGTTCTATTGAGTCTAGGACGCTTCAAGAACCCAAAAGCTGTGGACTCGGACGCAGGCGGACCGCAAGCGGGCGAAGGTGCGCCGTTCGCTGCACCCGGCAGCGATTATCTTGCGAGCGAATACGATTTTCGCGCAAGCGGCTGGCAGTTTTATGTCACAGTTGAGCCAAACCCCGACACGAATACAGCAGGATTCGCTTGGCAACTGCTGACCGTCAACTCAAAAACCGATGTAGCTGAAAAGGAAGCAATTCCGTTGACTCCTTATGCGGGAAATCAGCCATTTGGAGTGGCAAGAATACTCTAGAGTGCGCTAGGAAATTTACCTGTCGTTACAATATTTAACAACTATTGCGTTGACAATTTTCACCGGTATTGCTAACATATACAGGATTTGATTGAGTTTGTCAAAACTGAAGCGTTTTTTGAAGCTAGACCAAAAGACGCTATGCTTTTTACCTATGACATATATATGGATGTTGTAAGGTTATGCAGGTACGTTCCGTCGGCACGCGAGCCGAGAATATTGAGGTTGCCGAACCACAAACTTTGTTTCCCAAAATACTACGGGCCTCTAGGTTCAGCCATTCCATCGGTTGTTCGATCATATGGCGATGAAGTGTGGGGCGTCGGATGGCGATGCGCCGCAAACGGACTCCTCGCTCTTGAGTTGAAGTTATCTACTCCTCACCTCTATCACAAGCTGGACGTTCGGCTAAACGATAGAGGAAACGATAAACTACCTGGCTTTACTTACCAGATAACTGAACCTGATGACAGCACAGCAAAACCTTCAAAAGCTTACAAAGCTGATTTGATCCGTGTTGCGACAGCGGCTGGCTTACCCGACGAGTATATTGTTCAACTTGCCTCTTTTGAAACGTTAGATTGAAAATGCAAGTTTTTGAGCGTCCGTCCGCATCGTTCTCTTACATCACCTACAATAAACTGGTTTACTGGAAAGTCTTGGAGATTCCCGTCTAGTAGCTATTTATTCGCCAATCTTTGTAGTCCGATGCAGACGCTCCGTCGGTTGCCGTATCGTTTCGAAGTAGTCCCGAATGTTCGAGCATTTCGCTCATCGTCACGAACTTATATCCTCGTTTCAAGCATTCTTCGATTATTCCTGGGAGAACTTTGATTGTTACATCCGAACCATCGTGCATCAGGATAATCGTTCCGCTGTCGAGCGACTTCATAACACCGTCGAAAACGACTTTCGGATCGCTGATATCCAAATCTTTAGTGTTATGTGTCCAAAGTGCGACTGCCAAACCGTTATCCGCCAAGCGTTGAAGCACCGCTTGGTCGTATCTGCCGCCCGGCGGACGAATAAAGCGCGGGTAGCGCCCTGTAATTTGATACAAGACATCTTGAGTTTGTTTGATCTGATATATGATTTCGTCGTTTGGCAGACTTGTCAATCTGAAGTGATCGTATGTGTGGTTGCCGATTTCGTTGCCTAGCTGGGTAACCTGCTTCGCCCAATGAGGATATCTGTTAGCCATGTATCCGACCATAAAGAACGTTGCGCGAATGCGGTAATGCTGTAAGATCGAGAGTATCTTCGATGTATATATCGGATGAGGACCGTCGTCGAAGGTTAAAGCTATCTCGCGACGCGCCTTGCTGCCATTCGTCAATCGTATGACTATCGGATTGCCGTTTTCGTCAAGGTTCATTTGGTGAGCCAGCGCTTCATCCATCAACGCGTCGTCGCGAGAGTTCGTATAGGCATCGCTGTAGTTGAAAACGCCGCTGTTAGATGCGGGTTTCACCTCGCCGCTATCTTCGCTGTCGTCATAAACGTAATATGTTGAGCCTGTTTCGCTGTCTGTCGCTTCGTTCGCGGACAACGATATTGATTGCAAAAAGACAGTTAATATCAGCAAGATAGCGGGTATCGCTACCCGTCTGGCGGCGAATAAGCACATAAAGACCTCCAAAACCCCGGTACCACGGAGAGCTGGAAATACTACCATCGAACTGTACCGCCTGCAAGCCCGTCTAATGTATAGTGATATTCGCCTGTACGGGTAGATTGAATTATGATATAAAAGTCTTCTATCGCCAGATTAGATGATTTTTTTGTTTACCGTATTCAGAATTTCACGTCTTTGCAGGAAGATAGACGCTTGAATCCGCTTCATTTCTAAAGAATTTTGCTTTCGTGATAGTTGCAAAATCATGTAAATTTTTCGATTAAGCGTACATTTTATAAAATAATGCTTAAAATTAAAAAAAGTGTGATAAAATTATTCGCTACCGCAATGCGGTTGCAGAAGAATTCATACTTAAATCTGTTTTTTAAGGAGTGATAGTGGTGAGAGTTAATTTATTGTTGACACTGGCAATGCTGCTCTTGCTGCTCATCGCCTGTAGCAGAGGGAACGCTCCTGTCAATTCGAGTAACCCATCGTCGTCAAACGACTTCTCCGTTGCTAACATAAAAGGCACGTCCGCGCTTCCTTACGCGCTCGATGTTGCCCGTGACGGGGACATAACATTGGTAACTGTCGAATTGCCTTCGGAGGCGACTACGAACGATTTGTTCTTCAAAGTCACTTACGATGCCTCCGCGTTCAGTCCTGCGGGTGTTGAGTTTGCGAATGCGCTCGGCAAGAGCGTAGATTTATCAATATCTTCCGAGCCCGGCGAAGTTGCGGTTGGATCCAGCCGCATACGCGAGGCTGATGCTGAAGGTATTTCTGTAATAGGCAAAATCGCAACGATTAGATTCAATGCAATGCCTTTCGTGGACAGGCACGTGAGCGGACTCGCACCATTAACCCCTGAAAACCGCATTATGGATCTAGCGGCAACAGCCCCGATCGGTGGAGTTGTATCGCTCAACTGGACAGAGAAGAACTTGGGGGACTACGATAACAGCGGTGAAGTCGGCGTTCCCGACATTACGCCTATCGCAACAAATTACCTTGTCAACACTGGTTCGATTCTTGGACTCGTTGACGGCGATAACAGCGGCGAAGTCGGAATCTCTGACATCTCGGTTATTGCCCAAAACTACCTCAACGCAATCGCCGGCTATCGCATCAACGTGATGAACAACGGCAGTTGGGCAATGATTCCGAATCCGTCGAATCCGTCGTCAGCTTTTACGCTCGATCGCACTAGCGGATTTATTCCCAACGACGCACGCGCTACGTTTTCATTTGAATACACAATTCAAGCGGGCGACGAAGAGCGTTTCCAGACGCAGCCAGTTGGACCGGACAGCAGTCTCGGCATTACATCCAACTCAACGGGCGGCGGCATTGATGTTCCACCGCCTCCAAAAATCACCGACCTAGATGTAAGAGGCTCGGAAGCGCTTGGTAGCGATAAAGTCGAACTAACATGGACACCGCCAAACGACCCATACCTCCATCATTACGAAATTTGGTGGCAGGTTGGCGGCGATGGCTCTGCACTTAACGAAAAAGACATTAACGTACCTAGCACGGCTTCGAGCTACCTCGTTTCGGGATGTACGGTTGGCACAGAATATTGGTTCGTCATTCGCGCCGTCAACTACGACGCGGGCGGAGCTCCCCAGCGTGCGCCATTCAGCAATCTTGCGAGTGGACACGTTTGGAACGGTCCCGAACCCTCTCCGCCAGTAACAAACCTAACCGCAATAGGCGGCGAAGCAATCGGTGAAGGAATAATCCGTTTGAACTGGACTCCTCCGAACGATCC
>CAZRQJ010000104.1:0-1665 GCA_964602075.1 uncultured Planctomycetia bacterium | reverse complement strand
GAAAATCAGCAGATTCTTATGCAGACCGGCGGTGACGGCTCGAACCTCGTTTCGTACAAGAGCGACCTTTTGCCAACAGATACTACCTACGACGTAACCGTTGCAACCGACCAGACTTGCTGGTTTATGGTTCGGGGCGTAAACAAGGATATTTACAATCAGACCCAATTCGGCGAAAACGGCAATATTGCAAGTGCGCAAGCGTATTTCGAGACTCCTCCGATTCCTCCGTTGACGACAGTTACGCCTTCTCGCAACCGAACTACATTTATGACTACCGATGACATTCAGCTGGGTGTTGCAACAAATCTTGACGGCGGATCTTACGAAGACGTTCAGACGTTTTCTTGGACTGTCCTTAGCGGCGCTGCAAACATCACCGCTGGAGCATCCTCTCGTAACGCGACAGCTCGTGTGACCGGTGCAACGACAGCCGTGTTCCAGATTACTGTTGACAACACAATCGGAACGATGAGCGCGACGATCAAAGTTATCGGTACTGCAATGGCTCCCGTCGGTGGCAATTTCAACAACAGCAACATTTTCGTTCTCGGCGGCGATTTTAACTTTGTCGGAGAAAGTTACTATAACGGTACAAATTATCCATTTGCTAACTGGGTGGACGACGAACGTGTTATCTTGCTCAATTTCTGGAGTTACTGGTGAGGTTACTGTGTGGCGGAGTTTCCGACCTTTCAAGGATGGTACGATACTTTTAACGCAGACGGCTTTTACCAGATAGAAGTCGCGATAGACCAAAGAGATACAAACTGGGCTTGGTACGAAGGACAGAGTTACACTTGGACAGATCTGTTCTACCACACAACCGCACTTGGCGCATATAACGATTTTGTAGGCAATAGTGGCGGTATTCCACAGACTTATCTTCTCGACCGTGACGGCACTGTGCGTAAGGCTCGCTTGGGCGGCAATCCACCCGATGCCGAGTGGCGCACTGCTATTGGCGAGTTAGTCGGTACAGATTTTGAAGCGTAGTTTGTTTTTGTGCAGTTAACTTGAATTAGAGGAGCCGCTCCTTCGGGGGCGGCTTTTTTTTGAAAAGCAAGATGTTCGATGTTAATATGTTACTGTGATTATTGCTAGCAAAAGCCAACCATGCTTTTTTACATTTGCGTCGCTTGAACGACATAGAAAGCGCGTTCGTGCGGTTGTTACTACACGTATAGGAGGCATAAGCGCACCGCCGTTTGACTCGTTGAATTTAGGTTTTAGCTCGGGAGACGATACAGAGTGTGTTATCGAAAACAGACGACGTGCGCTATCAATGTTTCATACAGGCGAATTGCTTGCGGACTATCCGCTCGATTCGTGGGTCAATTTATCTCAAGTGCACGGCGGAAATGTAATATGCGTTAACGCGGAAGATGCAGGTAAAGGCGCTTTGTCAAGCGAACTTGGCAAAGAAAGCGGTCCCGTTGCGGATGCGGACGCGATGTGTACGAATGAGAAAGGTCTAACGCTAGTGATAATGACGGCGGACTGCCTGCCGGTAGTACTATACGATCCGATTAATCATGCGTTGGGTCTTGCGCATTGCGGCTGGCGTCCCATTGTGGCTGGTGTTGTTCACAATTTAATAGACACAATGAAACGAGAGTTTGGCTCAAAGCCCGACTGTGTAACTGCCGGAATAGGACCGGGAAT
>CAZRQJ010000103.1:0-8591 GCA_964602075.1 uncultured Planctomycetia bacterium | reverse complement strand
CCAAGTAGCGGATCGAACGGCGCGCGATGCTTGGCGCGGTCGGTTGCGGACAAGCTGCCGAGAGTTTTGCCGTGAAACGCTCGCGATGTATAGACTATCTTTTTGCGGGCGTTAGACAAACGTGCGATTTTTAATGCGCCTTCGACGGCTTCTGTTCCGCTGTTGCAGAAGAAGCATTTCGATAGTTCGCCGGGTGTGATTTCTGCAAGTTTTGCCGCAAGTTCGATTGCCGGCGCGCTCATCAATAGCTTCGACGACAGCGGCTGGCGTTCGAGTTGCGCCTTAACCGCCGCCACGATTTTCGGGTGACGATGCCCAAAGTTAAAAACACCGTAACCTCCGAGGCAATCTATGAACTCGCGTCCGCGTGAATCACGCACTGTCCAGCCATGCGCCTCTACTTCGACTTCGTCAAGTCCCATGAACGATACGAGCGCGTACAAGCCGTCGTTCAAATTAGAGCGAAACTTCGCCCTTAACTCGTCGACATTCAGATTAGAGTAATCGATCATGATAAACAACCTCTCAAAAAAAGGCGGCGCACCTTCATGACGAACCGCAGGTGTAGTTTAGCAAACTTGAGAGCGTACGAGCGAGGTTCGGAGATATTTTTTTTCATTCAGAAGTCTGTTAATATCTTAGATGTCTTATTCGGTTATCGCTTTTTCGTTTGGTGATGCATATGAGAACACGACCGATAAACAGACGAGTTGTCAGACGTCAGGTTAGGCGAATCATCCGCCGACGCGGCGGTTGTTTTGCGGTTTCTTTCTTTTTCCTATGCTTCACGGCGGTTTGCATAAACATCGCGGCATGTCCAGAGACGAGCGCAAAGGGTGCCGAGCAGACAAAAACGTCATCGCAGGAACGAAAGAAAGACACGCTAAAGGTTGGCGACGACGCACCGCTTTTCACGCTCAAATCTCTCGATGGCAAGTCAGATGTACATTTAGCGGACTTTGAGGATGTTAAAGCTGTTGTGCTGATTTTCGGCAGTTACACTTGACCGCCTTTTAGAGCGAGCGCGGCGCGCATCGAGGAAGTGTATAAGAGATATGGCAATCAAGCACAGTTTTTTTTAATTTACATTCGCGAAGCGCATCCAACGGATGGCAAACAAGCGCGGCAAAACGAACATCAGGCATTTTCGTCGAAAGCCCCGAAAGCGAAGTGGAGCGTCGAGCAATCGCTGAAACCTGCGCGCTTAAACTTGAACTTACGCTTCCAATATTGATTGACAATATGGAAAACACGGTTTGCATAGCGTATTGCGCCTGGCCCGACAGAATATACATCGTTGGCAAAGACGGCAAAATCAAGTATGCCGGTGCGCAAGGACCAAAAGGATTCAGCGTTACCGAGTTGGAAGATGAGCTGTCATCTTTGTTTCCTAGGTAAAGATTAGCGTTCACATTCCTAAGCCCGCTGTCACGATTCCTGCACTCTTTCTCAATGCAGCATGCATGGAATAAACAATCCGCCGCTTGCACGATTGATTTCTTTATAGTTGGCAATCGCGCTATATCTTAACAACGCTGTCCTCAACGACTTCTTCAACCAGATTTAGAACCTTCATTTTGCTCTGACGAATTCGTCGACTGTGATATCGGCATCGCGAATAATAGCACGCAACAAACCGGGTTTAATTTCTTTGTGCATCGGTACTACGACTACCACCTCACCGTCTTCCCTTTCCATAATCACGTGGCTCGATTTCCGTCTTTTAATTACAAATCCGAGCCGCAGAAGACGCGAGATGCACTCCTTTCCAGAAACGACCGGCAGTTTGGTCAAACCTCGACTACCTCTGCGTACGAGTTCTCTATGGGATTTTCCTCGCCTTTTTCAGCAATGTACTCGAGATATAGTTCGATTGCTTCGTCAATATTATCTAAAGCATCTTCACGCGTCTCCCCTTGCGTATTGCATCCCGGTAAACTGGGCACTTCCGCAATCCACCAACCCGATTCGTCCCTGTGAAGGAACACCCTTCTCTTCATCAAATCACCTCAATTTAATTTTACCAGATATACAAGGTGATTTCATATTACAAGATTTGCTAAATCTTGATAACGCCGTCTTCGACAATTTTCATGCCGTCGGCTGTGAGCGTGCCGCCTTTGCGGAGGTCGCAGATCATATCCCAGTGCAGAGCGCTCTTGTTCGTGCCGCCGCATTCCTCGTAGCTGCGCCCAAGCGCAAGATGCACGGTTCCGCCGATCTTTTCATCGAAAAGGATGTTCTTCGTGTAATCTTTGATGCCGAAATTCGTGCCGATGGCGAACTCGCCTAAGAGTCGCCCTCCTTCGTCCATATCGATCATCTCGTTCAGATATTCCTGTCCCTTCGTCGCCTTTGCTTCAGTAACTTTACCTTCCTTGAAGGTGAGTTCGATGTTGTTGACTTCGCGTCCCCCATAAACGGTCGGCACATCGTATTTGATTTTACCTTCAGCGGAATCTTCAATAGGCGCTGTGAACACTTCGCCGTCGGGCATATTGTGCTTGCCGTCGCAGTTCATCCATTTGCGTCCCGCGGCGCATAGCTTCAGGTCTGTGCCATTCGCTTCGATTTTGAAGCACTTCGCTTTATTTAGATACTTGACCATTTCGTCTTGCCTTGCGCTCACTTCTTTCCAGCGCTTTACGGGATTCGGCTTGTCGCATAAGCACGACTCAAAAACGAAATTCTCCCACGCCTCGATACCCATTTCGGCATCTTGCGCCTCGCCGACGCCGGGATATGCAACGCCGCACCAAAACAAGTCTTTCATCGCAGCCCGTTTCATAAACCGCTCGTTCACTATATATCGCGCCTTGTTAGCCTTCGCCAGCTTAGTAGGTTCGACGCGTGTCAGCCGCTTGGAGTTTGTCGAGCAGACTATGCCGATAAAATGTTTCATCTGTTCAACCTGGAACTTAAGCACAGGATTGACATATTCGAGTTGTTGATCGCTTGCGATTTCAAAAAACATCTCGTCCTGCCACGAAAATCCGACGCGAGTCATAACGTGCGCGCCTTTCGACAGAGCGACGCGCGTCGCCTCGCGCAAAAACGGTTCGGCAGATACCTCTCCCGCAATCTGAACAAGCTCGTTCTTCTTGACTCCGAGACTATAGTTGACGACAAGTTCGGCAAGCCTCTCGATTCTAACGTCTGCCATATTTGACCTCCAGATGTGTAAACAGCCCACAACGCGGATCAAGTTTAGCGCGATTAGTTGAATCTTCCAACTATTTTACAAGTGTGGGGTTATGTAATGGATGTAACATGATCCGATTCGCCCGGTATGTTAAGTCAGTTGTTCAGGTATGTATTTCGGGGTAAACTGGATTTCGCATACCGAACGCACCTTCGACGAAACGGTAGAAGTACGTGCCTAGAAAATCGCGCTTGCTCATCGGCTCGACAAGCACGGTCAGCCATCCAAGCCGATTGGCGGGCCAGATATCCGTTACGCACTGGTCGCCGACAATCGCCATCGTTGCGTCCGTAGCGTGTAAGAATTTGCGCGCTCGAATGAAACTCGATATAAACGGTTTCTTGCCGACAACCAACTTGACTCCTGTCTGTTTTTCGACTTCGCGCACTTTCGTTGGCATTCCGTTTGAGAGCATAGCGAGTTTCAACCCAGCCGCTTCAAGCGAGCGAATCCAATCGATTATCTCACTCGGAACCTCTTTAAGTTCCCATCGCGTAATTGTGTTGTCAACGTCAATGATAACAGCGGTGATGCCTCGATTTGTGAAGAACGATGGCGGGATAACTGTGACGGAATTGAACTTGACGGCAGGGCGGAATCCGCGCCCTTTTAGTTTTGCCTGCGTCGTCGCACCGGGTTTGATGTCTCTTGCCATTATTTATTTCACGTCTGTTCCGTCGAATTTAGCTTTTCCTCAATCAGGAGGGAATCTGTGAACCTTTTCGCATCAATAAACGATTGAAGTATCTCGGCGGCGGCGCGTGCGTCAATACTTGCTCTGCCGTCTTTTGAGCGTCGTTTCATTGCTTTATCAGCCGCGATCATTCTGCGCGTCGTGTAGCGTTCATCAACGAATGCGGTGCGCAACCCGACTCCGGACGCGACGTATTCACCCCACTCACGCACCTTCGCCGCGCGGGCAGTTTCATTGCCGAGCTGGTCGAGCGGCAGTCCGATTACTATGCACTCGAACATTTCGTGTGCAGATAGTTTTTCAATATCGCTTGCCCGTTTAATGAACTCGTCGTCGTCGCCGTTTTCGAGGATAAAATGCCTATTTGCAAAATGTTCCTTCACCACGCGAGCTGAATAGGCTCTAACAAATACTTCTAATTCTGCAAGCAGCGATTCTTTGTTGCACGCAGTCAGCACGGCGGCGGGGCTTGCGAGCGCGTTCGTCGAATCGCTCATAGCGACCCCGGTGCGTACGTCGCCTATATCAAGCGCAAGCAGACGGCGGGTTACGCTTATACATAAAACCGCACATTCCGACGATTGTTCATTCAAAGTCACGAATAGATTATAATACGTTTGAGAGTTATCCCGCTCTAATTTCCTTTTTTTTATCTTTGCGCGGAGTTGATTAAATGACTAAAGTGCCGAATATTTACGATTTCTTCGATATGGAAGAGCGTCTGACGGACGACCAGAAGGCGATTCGCGACGTCGTGCGCGACTGGGTGACGGAGCGGTTCAAGCCTGTAATCGGCGACCACTTCGAAGCGGGTACGTTCCCGATGGAACTAATTCCCGAAATCGCCGAGATGGGATTATTCGGTCCGACACTGCCCGAAAAGTACGGTTGCGCTGAAACTGACAATGTCGCGTACGGTTTGATTATGCAGGAACTGGAACGCGGGGATTCCGGACTTCGCAGTTTCGCAAGCGTCCAGTCAGCACTCGTAATGTATCCGATATTCACATGGGGAAGCGACGAACAGAAAGATTACTGGCTTCCAAGGCTCGCGCGCGGCGAGGCTATCGGCTGCTTCGGACTGACCGAACCCGACCATGGAAGCGATCCCGGAGGGATGACGACACGCGCCACACTTGCGGACGACGGCGGATATATACTCAACGGCGCAAAAATGTGGATTACGAACGGAACGATTGCCGATGTTGCAGTCGTCTGGGCGAAACTGCCGGATGGCGTTGTAGGCGGATTCCTCGTTGAAAAAGGCACACCGGGGTACACTGCGCCCGAAACGAAACGCAAAATGTCGCTTCGCGCAAGCGTGACGAGTGAACTGATTTTCGACAATGTGCATATTCCCGCCGAAAACCGACTGCCCGACGCTCTCGGCTTGAAATGCCCGCTGTCATGTCTCACGCAGGCGCGCTACGGCATTGCGTGGGGGGCGATTGGCGCGGCGCTTGACTGTTTTGAATGCGCGCTTGAATATCAGAAAGCGCGTCCGCAGTTCAACCGCCCGATTGCGTCGTTTCAGCTTCAGCAGGCGAAATTCGCCGATATGTTAACCGATATTACCTCATCACAGCTCATCGCGCTGCGGCTCGCTCGCCTGAAGGACGAAGGGCGGATGCACCACACGCAGGTGTCGCTCGCCAAACGCAACAACGTGATGACGGCGCTACTCATCGCACGGGAGGCTAGACAGATGCTGGGCGCGAGCGGAATAACGCTCGACTATCCCGTCATCCGCCACATGAACAACCTCGAATCCGTTGTCACCTACGAAGGCACGCACGACATCCACACGCTCGTTCTCGGCGAAGCCGTAACGGGGATAGGAGCGTTCGGATGAAAGCCGGAGTAAACTGCGCGAGCAGTTTTGCGCTTCGGACAGGCAACTGTCCGCTTGGAGGCGTTATTCACTTAGCAACGTAGTTATTAATACAGCACTCGCGTGCCTAAAGCTGAAAATCGCTTGCGCGATGTTACTCCAGTAGCAACACGTTACATTTTTGTGAGATACTCGACCGCAGTGTCGTATGTCTAGCCGATTGGCAACAACTCGTTTTTTCATCAATGGTGCTCGATGTGGACGATTTGAAGCGCTTTGCGGCTTGTTCACGACGCGTTCCCTTGACAATGCCGATAAGACGAATATAGAATGGATTCCCCTGTGGGAGGATTGAAGATGCCGAAAAAGGTTTTTACGACTACTGAAGCGGCTCGTGTGTGCCATGTCGAACGCGCGACAATTATCCGTTGGATTGACGTCGGCATACTCAAAGCGTTTAAGACGCCCACTGGAAGAAATAAGATTCTAAGCGAAGATCTTGTAGATCTGCTAAAAAAGAATTCGATGCCCATACCAAAAGAGCTTATGGGCTTGGCGAAACCACTTATTTATGTTGTCGATGACGAAGCGGACTTTCTTTACATCTTGAAGGAACGTCTGCTTGGCGGTAAAGAGAAGGCGGCATTCGATCTTAAGACTTACGACAACGCGTTCGATGCCCTTATGGCGATGGGGAAACTGCGACCAGATGTCTTGATTACAGATATCCGCATGCCCGGCATGAGCGGATATGAATTGTGTAAAAAACTGAAGGCAAGCAATGATATGGCGGCGATTAAGATAATAATAATAAGCGGTTATCTCGACGAAGAACTTGAGCGGTTTAGAAAAGACAAGCTGGCGGATGCGTATATTGAAAAGCCGATAGATTTTCGTGAACTACGTAAATTGTTAACGGCTTATGTCGGAGTTGAGATTTAAGTTGAACGTTTGCTCCGCGAGCAGGCTTTGTTGATTATGAACGAATCGTCGGGTAAACTTGCGGCGTGTTTAGTTTAACTAATGAACCTGTTGCTTCTTTAGAGCGCGCTTTATCCAAATGCGATAAAACAATACGCGTTATCGAGTCGCATGTTAGTGTCGAAGAGCCGCGGACAATTGTTGTCGGAGTCCTTTCTATACAAGGTGATTTCCAAAAACACTTGAATATGCTTGGTCGATTGCCTAATGTCGCCGCGCGACGTGTGCGTTTCACTGATGAACTCGATGAGCTTGACGGTTTGATAATCCCCGGCGGCGAAAGCACGACCTTCACAATTCACTTTGACCGCTGGGGGTATAGAAAGGCGATTGAAGATTTCATCGCGAGCGGGCGCTGGGTTTGGGGAACGTGCGCGGGAGCGATTATGCTGTCGTCATGCGTGTTTGACAACGACGAGCAGGTAGACGTGAAAGCGCTTAAAGCGGTTGACTGCGACGTGATCCGCAACGGTTTCGGCAGGCAGGTTGAGAGCTTTGAAGCGCCGATAGAAATACAACTCGAAAACGGCTGTTCGCAAAGATTCATAGGCATCTTTATTCGTGCGCCAAGATTTACAAATGTCGGAAAGAGCGCAAGAGTGATTGGGGTTTACGGCAGCGAACCGGTAATGGTTGAACAAAGCAATATCTTAATCTCGTCTTTCCATCCGGAACTCACAGACGATTCGTTCGTCCACGAGTTTTTTGTGGGTAAGGTACGGGCTTCATTGGAGAAAAGGTTATGATTTACAAGCTGATTATATCGGCTGTTTTTATGGCGTTTACGGTTATATTCGCGGGATTATCGTCCGTCGCTGCGCCGCTTTATTCCGAAGGGCATAAGCCGGGAAGTGCGAAGGATGATAAAACGACCGAAGAAGTTCTTCCAGACGTGTCAAATCTAATTCCATACATACGCATCGGCGTTATGCCATTCGAACAGATTACGCGAAGCGAGACAGGCGCAAAGAAGTTTCTGCCAATACTCATCGGAAGGCTTGAGAATCAGCGCAAAGAAACGGAGTTTATCAAGCTAGACATCGAACTCGATAGCGATACACCTTTAATGGGTGAAACCGCACGAAAGCTGGGTGAAGAGTACGGCTTGGACGCTATTTTGATAGGGTCCTTCGCAATCGAGATAATCGGCGGAATCTATCCGTCGAAAACCAACAATACGCCGGTAGGTAAGATTTCAGTCGAGTGCAGAGTTATCGAATGCAAGAGCGGTTGGAGTCGGGGCAAGATGCTCATGACTTGGGATAAAAACCACATTTATCCGCAGACGATCCGCTCCCAAAAGGAACTTGAAGGAAGGCTTATGAGGGACGGCGTTGACGACACGATCAAGATGCTTCTGGAGCGCGGACTACTATCGTTCGAAGCTCCGCTTGAATCGCCCGATGCAGAGGATTCAGAAACAGAGTAGAATGACGCGGCGGCAGTGATTTATCATTGTGCCGCTGTTTATTTGTTGATATCTTGTTTACTTGATGTAACGGAACTTATCGATAAATCGTAAGGTCTAAATTGTGTCCTTGAATTAAACAAAAGGTTAGGAGAAGTTATGTTTTGCACCAAATGCGGTCAGGAAATCCCGGATGGGAGTATGTTTTGCACATATTGCGGCGCAAGATCGGGATCGGGCGGGACGATGGCTGAATCTGGTAAACCCGATTATTCGTCAAAAGTCGAATGGCAGGCGGCTGCTGCGCCCGTGCGTAAAGGATTGCCCGTATGGGGCTGGGTATTGATCGGCTGCGGTGGATTGTTCGTCATATCAATAATCGTTGTTATCGTAGCCGGCGTATTTTTGTCGAAAAAGATGAGCGATGAGTTCGGCGGATTGGAGAACTTGCAAGTTGTCGGCGAACTTACCATCA
>CAZRQJ010000102.1:0-8599 GCA_964602075.1 uncultured Planctomycetia bacterium | reverse complement strand
AATCCGCCGGTTCCGCCGCTGTTTCCGCGGTAAGTGTAGTAGCCAACATTAACGCTGGGTAGAATATCTAGTGTAAGGAGTATCTGAACGATCTGATTAGGATCAGCATAATGAAGTTGATAAAGCTCGACTTCATTAGCGTCTTTCAGTTCGTGTTCAATTCTTTCACGACTTGTTACAAAAACTATCGGTTTTGCATAGGGATCACTTTCGTCACGGTAAACCTTCATCCGAAGATTGTTGCTTTCAAGCAAAATCTTAAGCGCAATATCAAATGGTACATCAACAAAGTTACCCTGAACGGCAAGGCCGGATTCGTATGTTATGGGGTTAAACACTCCCGCATCACGGAAACCGCCGCCAGAGCCGCCGAATCCTTGTCCCGGTCCTAGCGTATCAAGCGGTACACGATTGTTCGGGCCTGCTCCTGTCGGTTCAATATTCCAGTAAGGATCGAGAATTATGCTTATACCCGATACTTGGCTCATTATGTCCAATGCCGAATAGAGCGAGATGTTGCGCGGAAGTGTTACAAGAGTATCTGACAGTCTATCCTGCATTCCCGGAAATTCCGGCAAGGAGTACTGATCTCTGCCAGTAAATTGATCTATGTCGTACTGCGGATAGTCCTCATAATCGGATCCAGTTGTGGACTCGTTAGAGCCGAATTCTTTCTTAGCGTCTCCATCTGTATTCATAAGTTCATCAACGCTGGGTGTCGAATAGTCCGCGGGTATTTCGAACTCAGGATAATCGCTCGTAGTTGATATTGTTTCGGCAGTTGCTGCCTCCGGTATCTCGAAAACATCTTCAACGGATGGAGCAGTTGCTTCAACAACAGGAACTGAAACTTCGGGAACTTCTCCGAAAACAAAAACGTGCTTAGTGGAGTTGTCGATCGATTTAGTCGATGCGAGTGTCCAGGTTACATCGTTGGCAAACTGAACAATGATGCGCGTCCCTTTCGAATCGCCTGTTGCAATTTCGTTCAAACTAATGAACTGCATTCCAGTCAAAAACTTAGCGACTGTGGTTGACACTGTATTCGACGGGGGAAGGTTGACTGTTATTACATATCCCTTAGGGAAATTTTCACGTTTAACCGTCACGTTTGACTCGCGATCCGTAACCACTGTAAGCGTGCGCGAAGCAACGTCGTACGAAGCGTCAATCACTTTACCGGTCGTCACCGCAACAGGAACATCAACAGAAGCAGGAGCTTCGACAGCCGCAACTGGTTGCGAAGGCGTCTCCACGACAACCTCTGCAACGGATTCGGGCTTAACTGTCTCAACGACTACCGGCGCAGATGGTGGTTCAGGTAATACAGGCTTTGGATTTTCGTAATTGCTAAGTTTGATAGCGATTACATTACCGCCGTCGGCATTATCGATTGTATAACCGACTTCCTGCCCATCAGTGAAAACAATCAAAACTTCACTGGACTCGACCGCACCATCCGCACGAGACGACTCACGAGTTGTTACATGCAAAACTCGCTCGAAGTACTTTGTAACGAAAGTAGGAACGCCGTTTGCCAAAGCCGTACCGGAAAACGAAACGGTTAGCGAAGGCGGGAAGTTACCGCGCTTGACTACCGGTTCGACCGGATTGCTTAGGTTTACAAAAATCGTCCCATTAGTCTTGTCGAATGTGACTGCATTCACGTACGAGGACGGTTTCTCAATCTCCGGCGGAGGCGCAACCGCTGCAATCGGCGTAGAAACTGTTGGGGTTTCAACAACGGGAACAATCGGAGCAGACCCAGTCAAAGCGGAATCCTGCAATACGGAGCGATTCGAAGTAGGATGAAACACTTCAAGAACGCATATATTCGCGCGTGGATTGCTCCAGCGGAACATATCCGGATTCGCTTTTCCCTGGTGGTCTAATTGAACCACAAGAAGTATGCGATCATCTTGCGAGATGACCTGTAATCTGTTTACCAAACCTGACTTAAGCCCGGAAGTATCGATAGCAGACGCGGATGAACCCACGAATGCGGCTTCGAGCCTAGTAGGCAGGAGTTTCTGGACCACCATATCTGGCTGTCCTATATCAGAATCAGCCTTTATGATGACCAGGTCGCGATCCGAAAGTCCTCTGACAGAGACATCTGTGATTTGACTTCCAAACGCGGAACCTGCAAACGCAACCAGCATGAAACTAGCCGTAATGATGGCGGCAAGCATTGAGCTAGTGCGACGCGCAATTGTTTTGCGACTCACGGCAGAATCCTCCTAATGCCCTTTTGTAACGCCGAACCTTGAAAATCAAAGGTTCCAAAAAATGCCAAAACGCACGGTAATCCGCGCCTCTGGTATTAATCGTGAATATTGTATGTGTATAAAGCGGCAATGTCAAGAATAAGTCCTAAAAAATCTCGATTATGAGATAAAAAAAAGGGAGCTCTAAAAGCTCCCTTTTCTAATGTTAAACGAGAATTATTGACAATTTGCTAGAAACCGGCTTCGTCCATGCGAACATCCTGCCAGTAGAGCATTGCGAATGGTGGACGACAATCGGTTTCGTTTGAAAGAAATCCAAACATACCTTGATCGGTTCTACAGTTAAGCGGACCGGTATCGACAATAGCCATAACGTTCTTGTCTCTACTCAACCGACCGGTTTGGAAAGCATTTCCAGCGCCTAAATCGGCTGAAGGAATCGAACCGCGACCTTCAACTCGGTAGATATAACTACGAGTCGTTAAATATTTTTCAATATCGGCGATATAGTTTGTAACAACTTCGTAACGGCCCTTATCGATGTGCTCGGAACCATCATTGGGAATCCATCGCTCGACATATCTAAACACAGACGGTCCACTAAAGACGCGAGTGTTATCTACATCGTACAGCGGTCGTAGCGTAGTATCGTCGATTTCAAAGTCGGTCGGATTCGGATTGAGTAAGGTGAAATCATTTGAGACGCCAAGAACTTTGAACAAGTCGTACAAGCTTTGGAACGGAGCATTTGGTATGAAACTAAACGCTACATGTTCGTTTCCGTCACTGTCTGTATTACGAATAATCGCCAATCCGTTTCTTGCATCCTCGATTGTCTGCGACCCCGCGGATGGATCTTCGTCGTACTCAATGTAGTAGCGAGCGTCAAAACCATCTTCAGTTCCAGTTCCGTCATTGATAACGACATTGTTAAGATATTTTGCGTATTCTTCGTCAGATTCACCGACGTTTTGTTTGCGAACAAATGCTACATCACTCGGTGCATAGAATTTATATGCGCTGTCATCAAGGTTGTAGTAGTTGCCGGCATAGTTGTCGTAGACGTTATCTACATCGTCAGCGTCAAAGTCGGGTAGTGCACCATCACGAACGTCAGCCTCATATTCATGAGGGTTCGAGCCGTCCCAAGGTCCGATTACCGGCAGATGGCTTACGCGAACCCCATCGGTACCCGGAGTATAATTATCATATCCGGGAACGGATGGTAGTTCCGCGTCGTAGTAGCTGTTTCGATAATCAACAACAGCCTTGGCTAATGCTCTTGCTTCATCAGCGGTAATCAAAACATCGGCTTCAAAATTGCGTTGACCGTTCTTCGAATAATCAGGGTTACCTGGATTTGTAACGTAATAGTATCCGCGCTCGACAACTATCGAACTGAATATTGCTGTAAGCACTTCTTCAGACGCTGTATTGATGTTTACACGTCCAAAAGTAAATGTGTCATAGAAGTCCCAGATATTTGCCAGGTTCGTTTCTGTAGGATCGTTCGCAAGTGACAACTCGAACTTGTTAACTTCGACAGGGTTCGTCACCGGAGTGAAGCTGCTGGAGTAGAGGAGGTTTGGATTCGGGTCTGTCGTGAACAGCTCGCCAAGAATCTGAAGATCTGCCTCTAACAACCTTGTTTCATTGCTGCGACTATCGCCGTAGTTCCCTGCAAACGGATCGTATAGCGGATCGTGCCATACTCTTACCGCATGAAGCGGTTTCTCTACAAGTTCGCTTGTTCCGCTTGTGGGATCTTCAGGCTCAAGCGTGTATCTAATTCGAGGTGTGCCGAGCCCGTCGTAAACCGCAGGCGCAACATATCCTTCGGAGTAAATAACTGTCTGGTTAAATGCAATCTGGAAATCGCCGTCGAGCACAACTGCTTGAAGGTAATATTTTCCTGATCCTGGCACAAACAAGGTTATCGGTCTGTCTAAGTTTTGAAGCGATACAAGCGGGCTGCCTGAAAGTCCGGGAGGATTTGATACTGGTGGTCTGCCCGTTACTGTCGAAGTGTCTGGCCGCCCGTCGGCTCCAAACGTATTAGTGCCGACTCCGTTCCACGAATCTACGATGACGCCGTTTTCGTTAACCAAACTCAAACCGACTATGTAGTCTCCATTTAACCCAGATATGCTTGCGCCTTTCACACCGCCGCCAACAGCATAGTGAACTTGAACAGGAAATGCGTCAATCCCGCTCGCAGGAGTAGCCATCACGCTAATGTTGAGAGGTATCCTGTCGCCAATCGCGATTGACTGATCGTAGTTGTTTGTACCATTAGGTACTGCGCCGTGACCAATAGGCGCAGCTACGCCTCCAACATATATGCCTGTGCTGTCTTCAATCTCGATCTTTACATTATATGTCCCTGCTATAGGTCCCCTATAGGAATGAGTGAAGAAAGTCAATTGGTCGTTTACATCGTTTCTAACTTGAATTGGCGTACCGTCGCCGAAGTCGATGCGTATATCGTATGGTGGTTTCCCCCCGTCGGCATACACCCAGAACTCAAGATCTTGATCGAATGTGCCGGCAGGAGGATTAACAAACACTTGTCCATAAAGCTGCATCGCTACAACGCGGATTAACTGGGAGTCTGTGATTGGCGGAGTTACGCCGCTTGAATCGTTAATAGTCAAATCAATCCGATACTCACCCTCGATCTGCGGAATTGTACCGCCAGCTAATTCGTCCGCTGCATCAATATCAGGAGTAAAGTAACTCTGTGTAAGCGATTGCTGACCGTCGTTCAAACCAACGAGAACCCACGTACCGCCGTTGTTATAGAAAACTCGCCATTGATACAGGTATGGACTTGTTCCACCCGAAACGTAGCTTTTAAGCAAATAAGTTTGACCCGAAGTTCCAAGCAACGGTTCAACAAGCACATCGACGGCAAGTGGCGGCGCATTAACTATATTTGTAGTGTCGCGTCTACCACCTACCATAATCTCTTGAGTATCGACAGCAATATTGCGAGTCCTATCTGTGATTGTTCCGCCCGTTGATTCACTAACCAACGCCCATGATGTGTAGACGCCGCGAGTCGAAATGTAGGGTATTGAAATCTGCCCGATTGGATATTGCGGAATGCCGGGTATTTGAGTATGCCATCCTGCAAGCGGATTTGAACTAGGCCAAGTCGTCAACGGATTCGGAACGTTTCTAAGTGGAATTGTGCGGTTGTGTGGATTCGGGAAGATGTTTCCGCCGATTTCGACAGTGCCGTCGCTGTTAATGTCGCTCCGATAATCCAATGTCGAGCTACCGCCTAGTATTCCTAACATGTTGAACTCAACCGAGTTTTGTGAATTCGACAACGAATAGCTTTCGTTAAAGGCATTGTAGCTGTGAACACTATTTGAACTCTGTTGAATAATCGGCAGTATTATCGAGTCTGAAGCATTAATTCGGAGCTGTTCGCCAGATATTAACTCATGAAAAACGGTAGTCAATCCTATATAATGTTGTCTACCGTCATAAATATTCGGCATAAAAAGCTCTGCTGTTTTCGTGAAGAAAACTTCACCTCGAACGACCGGAGTTTGAATAAATCGATTAACATACAACCTAGTCTCGTTCAAGGCGTTGTTATAAACTACGCTCGTCAGAATATACATTCCGTCGTTGTTAGCCGAATTTCTAACGTATATCTCCTGTCCAACAGTGAATAGAGATGTTTGATTGCCTGCTATACAAAACGCGTAAGGACCGTTAGGCATCGTCCTAATGATTCGAGTTATGGTGAAAGCGAAAACTTCACTCATATCGTCGGATTTAAGAACTAGATCCGTTAGATTGGTTTGAATTCTAATTCGCGGCAGCAAAAAGGTGCCGGGAAGGTTGACGCCCCAAGGCGTTAGAACGGCGAAAGAACCTCGGAAAGAACTACCCGCTGGCGAGTTACTTGCATACGAGTGTTCAAACGTGAAGGTTTCAACACTGAAATTATCGCTTAGTTGTGTGATCCTGCTTCGTATTGTACGCACAGGGCTTCCATCGCCCATATTCAGAGTTATTGTGCTTCCTTCCGAACCAACTGTCAAGCCGGGTGTATAGGTGGACATATCGAATGGATACTTGATATGAATTGTTCCTTCCACGGGCGTATTAGGAGTTGCAAAAAGAGCATCAAGATTCGCCTCAATACTAACAGCGCTTGTCAGCAATGAACCCGGGGGAGCAGCGAAACCCAATGCGTCTTGTGCCATAACGGAGTTCACTGTCGGATAACCGTCCACCTGCCATTTATATCCAACGCCTAATCTGTTTGTAATCCCGTCAACATAACTATGAACCGTCAAAGGTTCTGTTGCGATTGGTATTCTTCTCCTGTAATCAGGCAGTATGTTTGCAGTCAATCCTTTCGCTACAGCCTGCGGTTCAAGCGTTAGAGCATATTCGGACAGATCTCGCATTTGAACAAGCTGGTGACTGATCGCTGTTTTCTGCGAAAGTATGTTGGTCACGCGCAAGGTCGCCTGATAGTTTCCTACGCCGTCCTTCGAGTAATCGTAATTCAGTTCAGGATATGTTTCCGCTAGAATTTCAGTGCTTGTAGTTTGAACCGAGAAATCGAATATGCCGTCACCATGAAAGTCAACGTCGTATTTGTATGTCTGTGCAATAGCTTCAGCGTAAGTATCCTTGTGGCTGGCATACAAATCGAAACTGACGTTCCATCCTGTATTGAAGAAACTGGCACGACTCGCCGTCTGGCTTGATCTTCCGGTGACTTCGTTGCGGATTACTACAAATCCACTGCGGGCTCCTTGCGGTACTATTACGCGCATAACTTGGAGATCCGGTAATGTTGGACCGCCTGCCACTTCGGTGTAAACACTGAATGGAGCTGTGATGATGTTGGGTTCAAATATAACTCTATTGTTTCCAGGAACTGTATTGAAATTCACGCCGCGAATTTCGATTATCGAGCCTGCAGGCGCAAATCTGGGTTCAATCGAGTTACGAGTCGTGGCATAACTAAACGTGCCTATTTGCGGTGGACCGCCTACCGATGCCGAACCTGGACTACCAGCTCTGCGTACGCCGGTGTATGTATTGCCTGGAGGCGCAGCATAAATCGACGGCAAAACTCTCGGATCAGCGTCTAAAGCCGTAGAACTCGATATCAACACAGGCACTACATCGGTAGCCAATGTGCTATCTGCGGAATTCGGATTGATACCTGTGGAATCAATCACACTGCAATATACAAAATATATTCCGTCTGAAGTGTTTGTGGGATTGAATGTAAATATCGGGAGCTGACCCGGCTGTGTGTATGTCATTGTGTTCGGTCCAGCAACAACACCGGGAGGATTAGAGTAGTTCTGGTTGATTAGAACACCGTCTTCGCGCCTAATATCCCAACGAAGCAAGTAATCTCCGCGCCCACCGCTCACACTCGCAACGCCCATAAACGAACGCTGGTTCATCGGATTGCTACGCTCGTAAGGAACGAGTTTTGCGCTAACGGTAAGGTTTGGAACATCTATATAGAGATCGGTATCAATCGAACTGCTGCCAACCTGAATAGTTTCTGGCGGAGCAAGAGATCTTACTAAAGGAACTGGAGTGCTCGAATCTGTTACTGTCAACTGAACCGTATATGTTCCGCCCGTATTGAGAGTCTCGGTTTCAACGTTGTATGTATTGCTGCCGATGAAACCGGAGTCGAAGGTGTCGGTATAACCGCCCGGGCCGTTTATTGTTATGCGATACCTGTAAGGACCGCTGCCGCCGTACGCTCCTGCATGAAGCACAGCATACTGCCCTTGGTAAATCGAAGGTTGTTCCGCTGCAAGCTCAATCAACAAATCGCCACTGAACGTAAGCGGATAAACTTCCGCTGTATCGCGAGCATAGTTAGGACCAGGCGCTGGGAGTCTAAGCCACATATCAGGCGGACCGGGTGGAGGGCTGAAATACAAATCTACAGAAGGTCCGTTTATAGCAGTTAATAGCGACGTGTTTCCGTAATCGGCATGTCCTACAGTCAGGAAGTTGCGAGTCAAATTAAACGGGAAACTACCAGACCAGAAATTCACAGCTGGTAAGTTCGCGCCCCAAATATCGTAGACTTCAAGCGATACAAGGGTTGAACCGGCTACAGAAGGTTCTAATGTTATAGAAGGTGCAACGCGACTATCGCCCCAGTTCGCTGGACTTGTAACGATACCGTCAACTAAATCATCGTTGGGAAATCCGCTGTAAGTCCAGTTATACAAATAAACAGGACCGTTATCGGTGCGTCCGCCGGCAGAGCGGCTTATAACTTGATAAGTATTGCTGCCAGTACGCATCGCAAGAATATTTGTTTTAAGAGGAATAATCGCTGAACAGTTGCGCTGAAT
>CAZRQJ010000101.1:0-8630 GCA_964602075.1 uncultured Planctomycetia bacterium | reverse complement strand
GAATATTAAAATCACCGATGGCAAACGGCGTGCACGGTTCAAAGAACGCCGGATTGGCAGGAAGAAAGTCGAGTTTGCCAAGAAGCAGGTAGGTTTTCTTTATGAGTTTCCAGCTTGCTTCAGAAAAATAAACCGGAATAGTTTGCTTCACCCACGGCGCAATGCCCCAGTGGTCTGGATGTGAATGAGAGACAATAATCGCGTCGATATTGCAAGGCTTGTCGTCCCATTGGTAAATACCTTCGATATCGGGAAATATGCCTTCCGACACGAGTTTCGTACCGTGTTCAGGGGATGTTTCGGATGGAGGCAATAGAAGATCACCATCTGTATCCAGCGACAATCCTATGTCGAGAAGTATGCGTGTTTTTCCAGTCTGCAGTTCAATGCAGGTTCCGCCGATCTCGCAATGTCCGCGATGTAATATGCAGCGAATCAAATCTTCCTCCTGCAATATGTCACAGCTTTTATAGCACCGTTGATAGAGCGTGTCAAATTTCAGCGTGTATTTCGAGTCGGCTAGGGAATAATCTCCAGATAAAAAGGCTTGATGGAAGCTAGGATTATCCCGCCCAGACACACAACATCCTTATTTTTTGCTGCAGCGATTTTTAGCAACCTGATGTCCTTGCCGTTTTCGAGGAAGACCCGCGCAAACTGCTGCCAATACCATCTGGAAAGACTTTCCCGCATTTCTTTATGGCAGCGCGTTAATAGGGAATGCTGGGTTGCCTCTGAAAGAATCTTTTGCAAATGACGCACACAAATCCTGTCTCGTACGCCTAAAGTTTCGTACTCACGATCCAGACCCACAAATATATCTATTGCCATAAGATCCACAATTAACTGACATGCAGCATCGCTATGTTCTCAGTTCTCAAAGGAGTCTATCATTAAAAAAGTCGATATCAAGCATACTCAAATACTAATCTGCATCCCCACTTCGATTACCTGATCGGCGGGGATGTCGAAGAACGATGCTGCATCGGTCGCGTTGCGTGACATAAAAAGGAATAAATTGGCACGCCATCTAACCATCATCGGTTTATCTCCGATTATCAGCTTTTCGCGTCCGAGAAAGAAACTCGCTCTTTTTGTGTCAACCTCAACGCCTCGACCGTGCGCCAAATGAAGAATTTCTTTCATTGATGCGGTTTCCATATATCCATAACGCGCAGTGACCAGATACAGTCCTTTTCCAATTTTTTCAACCTCAATTCTTTCCTTACTTGGAATTGTAGGTATGTCTTCAGTGCGTATATGAAGAATAACCGTGTGATGATGAAGGATATTATTGTGTTTGATGTTTTTTATCAATGAAGCTGGAACTGTGTCTGGATTGCCAGTCAGAAAAACGGCTTCGCCACCTACTCTATGTGGACAACTGTGCTCTATTCGCTTTTTGAAGTGTGCAACAGTTGGCACCATTTTACGCATTTGTTCGGCTAGTATTGTGCGCCCCTTAGACCAAGTCATCATTAACAAGAAGAAGAATGCAGCAATGAAAAGCGGGAACCATGCGCCTTGTGCAATTTTGCTAATATTTGCGAAGAAAAACGGCAAGTCTACCAGTGCAAACAAACTGATCAGAGCTAATACAGAAGGAAGTCGCCAGTTCCAGCGATTTATGGCGATTACGGCAAACATAGTTGTCGTAATTAACATAATTGACGTGACTGCCACGCCGTAGGCAGCAGCGAGTCCGCCAGACGATCTGAATCCGAGTACAAGTCCGATTGTGCATATCATCAGCATCCAGTTAATCGGTGCGATGTAAATCTGTCCAATTTGAAGCGGTGATGTGTGATCTATCTTCATGCGCGGAAGATATCCGAGCTGAATCGCTTGGCGGGTGAGTGAAAATACGCCGCTTATCACTGCTTGAGATGCGATGATCGTTGCCATCGTTGCAAGTACTACTGAAGGAACTAACGCCCAAGACGGAATCATAGCGAAGAAGGGTTGATGAGCCATCTCTGGTTGATAGAGCAGTAGTGCGCCTTGCCCAAAGTAGTTTAGGAGTAATGACGGGAAAACAAGCGAAAACCAAGTCAATCGAATCGGGTTTGCTCCGAAATGCCCCATATCAGCATACAACGCTTCGGTTCCAGTAACTACAAGAAACACTGCACCGAGAACAAGAAATCCACTAAGTTTGTTTGCAAGTAAAAACTCGACACCGTACCAAGGCAATGCAGCCAGTAGAATTTGTGGGTTCTTAACTATTTGCGAGATCCCAATCATTGCAAGGAACAACAGCCAAGTAAGGATTATCGGACCAAACATAACACCCACATGAGCGGTGCCGTATCTTTGGATAAGGAACAATCCGAGAAGAATTGCAATAGTGATTGGAATGATAAATGGATCGAATACGGTAGTGATAAGGCTCAATCCTTCAACCGCACTCAATACAGAAATTGCCGGCGTTATCATACCGTCGCCGTATAACAAGCAAGCTGCAAAAAGTCCTAGAACAACAAATCCGGTACGATGTTTGTTACATAAAGCTGTAGCTTTGTCTCTGACTAATGCGGTAAGCGCCATCTCGCCCCCTTCGCCGCGATTATCCGCGCGAAAGACGAAAATTAAGTACTTAACGCCTACGATTATCACAAGCGCCCAGAAAACTAAAGAAAGTACGCCATATATATTAAAGGTGTTAGGCACAATTCCAAAGTAACCGTGAAAACACTCACGAATCGCATAAATCGGACTTGTTGCAATATCGCCAAAAACCACACCTAATGCTCCGAGCGATAGCTGAAGCAAGCGCTTTCGAGAATGCTTTGAGTTAGCTTGCTCCGAACCGTTTAAAGACTCGGTTTGAGACATAAAGACCTCTAAATGATGCAGACCTTACCGAACTGAAAAATCGAATTTATTCTGATTCAACTTCAGAAGCGATAGTGAATCGAAGCTGTATTCTATCTAAGAATACAAATATATCCAAAACACTAATACAGGAAATCTGCTTTTATCAGATTTCGTGAAGCGAATTGTTGACTTAAGGTTTCTATTTGAATACTCGAAATCCGACTATGCGCGTTTCTCAATCTGCATAATTAGATCGCGAAATATGAAGTAATGAAAGGGTAGAAGTGAAAACCAATAAATACTTCCAAGCACCTTCCACGCATCGAAGTATGCGGTGACAAAGAGCTTACGTTTCGTTCCATCGTCGTCAATCTTGAAGTCTAACCACGCACGCCCCGGCATTTTCATTTCGGCTCGTAACAGCAAGCGCTCATTTAGTAAAAGTTCTTCAACTCGCCAGAAATCGATAACATCGTCTTCGACGAGCGTCGATTCGCTACGCCTTCCGCGCGCACCTCCAACTCCGAAAAAAAGCTTGTCTAACGTGCCACGTAATCGCCAAAGCCAATTGCTATTGAACCAACCCGATTTACCACCGATTTTACATATCGATTCGAACAATGCACTAGCGGACTTTGAAGTTTCAATTGAATACGACGAGATAAAATCTGGTCCGTTTTGTAGCTCATGTAGTTTGATAGCCAGTTCATGTGCAGGCGGATACGAATCGCTCCATCGCGTACGCACACTGTCCTGCTGTTGGCGCGTCAGTGCGCGAACAACCGCGCCTCGATAACTAAGAGGTTCAAACGGTACGAATTTGCGTATTTCTTCGTCTCTACAAACCGTCTCGTCCTGTAATCCTTCAAGCAGACACTCAATTATCTGTTGGGGAACAGGCGTAATCAAGCTTGCTATGTATGCATGAAGTCTTATACTTAGTAACGGCGAAGGGAAGAATACTATGCCTTTGTTGGTAAGGCGAGCGAAATAGAACAGCATTTGCTTGTAAGTGATTATGTCTTTTCCCCCGATGTCGAATGCTTGTGCGCGAGTTGCGGGGTTTTCTAATACCCCGACTAGATACCGGATTACATCGCCAACACCAATAGGTTGACACTTATTACCAGCCCACTTCGGGACTGGAAGAACGTGTAATCTTTCAACCAAACCCCTCACAATCTCATAACTGGCGCTACCAGACCCAATAATTACCGCAGCACGTAGCGCTGTAACGGGTACTTGTCCCTTGCACAACTCCTCCGCAACCGCCATACGATTACGTAGGTGGCGAGACCTGCTGTAGTGAGTGTCACCAATTCCGCCAAGGTAAATGATGCGTTTAACACCAAGTTCTTCTGCAACTTCGCGAAAGTTAAGCGCTGCACTGATATCCGCCTCCTCGAAGTCCGTCGGCCCCATCAACAAAGAGTGGATTAAGTAATACGCGGCGTGAACATTTTCGAGTGCTTTGTAAAGCGATTCTTTATTGTGCGCATCTGCTTCGACGACCTCGCATTCCTGCCATTTTTCTTTAGCAAGATCTTGCGCACCTCGTACCATTAGCCGCACCTTGTACCCGCGATTAATTAGTTCCGGAATCAGCCTACCGCCGATATACCCGGACGCCCCGGTGACAAGAATTATCCCAATTTCCGGTATTGGTTGCGACGGAAGATTCGCACAAATCGGCCGAGAAACATAGCCGCGACGCGTTGCTCTTTTGCGCCGCTGCTGGACTCGAACCGCCTGTTTAGGTGATTTGCTCGTCATCGCAACCGTCCTTCGGGTGATACGCTCACAAGATTATTGAATAGCAATTATGCGCGCATCTACCCTTGTGACGATTGTAGCATCTAACTCCCGCAGTAGCTCAATGCAAGTTTATGACTCTATCAAAGGAATCACTTTCACCTATTGCAGCCTAGTCACTACATCCTCTCATACCAGAATGCGTCCTTGCCACCTTCAATGAAAACTAGAGGGTCTCCGCCTCGAAGCGTTCGGCCGACAGGCTTGAGTTTGCCGCCTTCGACTGTGAAGTGCCACTGACCATATATCTCGTCGTCTATAAACATTTTGAGTACGTAATTCCCGTCTTTGTTGACGAGGTCGCGAGCTTTGAAATACTGACCAGGGTTGGCTGCGCCTTCGGCAAAAACCATATCGAATTCGTATCGAATCCATTCGGGCTTAATTGTGTGCGTCATACCTTCGCGAGACATACAAACAAGTGAACCGCTTGCCTTGTTGAAGATCTTAATTTTGATCTTCACGTCTGATTGCTTCGCTTTTCCCTTGTTGCTCAACCATACTTTGAAAGCAAGGCTTTGATCCGGATTGGCTTCGTAGTAGTAGAAGTAACCCCAGCGTTCCCAATCGCCCTCCGCATAGTAAAGGTCGCCCGGTCCAAACGGGTCGCCTGATCCGTACTTCGATATCTTAAAGGGGAATGTATAGAATTTGCCGCTTTCGAGGTAGAAATCCAACACGTAGCTGCCTGTTTTTCCGCCTTCTAACCATTCTGTAGTGGTCTTATTGTTTGTTGCAAGATCTGTAGCGGTATAAGCGCTTAAAAGCCAATACGGCGACTGGAGTTTCTCGCCATAGAAGTCGAGTCTGTAGAGTTCCGTCCCATCGGACTTCGACAGAATCGCCCAGATTTTACCTCCATCGTCTGGATTGTATGCCTCCCGTCCGGTTGGGCTTGATGCATCAGGTAAAAAGACAGCCTGAATATTATCTAGTCTAAGCCGTCCGTCGTCTTGAAGCACTTTAACTCCATTCAGAACGGTTGAAAACATCAGCCCCGGTGGATAGTCGGCAGCGGATGCTATTGAGGTAGTCAGAAACAAATTGATGATTAAAACGGTTGACGCAATAAAAACGCGCATTTCTCCTCCTAATGATTACTAAGATTGCAGGACTCAAAACAACCTTGCAAACATAGAATTTTGTTTCCCGTTGTATTTTATATGATAACCCTAAATTTACAAATCAATCGTTAATCACTGACCAAAATGCCTAAAGCAGGAAGCCAACAAGACTCGTAACGCTAAATTTACGCCTGCTTTGTGTTTCAGGATCGTCAAACATTTCGTCGCCCCAGCTAGTTCCTAAAATCGAGTTGATTTTTTTCTTCACGATTTCAGCGTCAATCATTTCCACAGAACGATCGCTGTATTTAATTTTATGAACAAAAGCGAAACTGCCATAAGTGGTTGCGTCGCCGACGAATTTACCTTTCGCTTCGATTTCCTTTTCCTCGCCTTTAGGAAGGCGGTCCAGTATCAGTGTGCTTGTATAGCCAACGGGTTCGTTGAAATAGTTGAAATATACAAACCCTACTTGCACTGCAACTATGTCTCGGCGCGATGTGTTTTTCAATACAAGCGTATGTTTTATGCCTTTGCTTCCAAGAATGTCTTTAACTATATCGCCTTCGTACTTAACACTGTAATCCTTTATTGCAATCGCCTTGCTAAAAACGTCGACTTTCATCGCTTTTGGTGCATATTCGAACGTGTTTTCGGACTCTAACGCAATCCCTGTAGAAGATAGTAGTGTGCTAATCGAAGCGAAGAAAACGAGTAGTGTGATTAATGTACGCATATAATCCTCCAGAGGTATAATTTCCTCGCAGAGAGTATACCACAGCGATGATATACTTATTACGTGTTTACTATCACTATTAAGCCTACAGTAATTGCTTTACTAATCCTAATCGGATTGTCGGGGTTGATTCAATCTCAAACACTACCCGATTCAACAGACCCATGGCCTTTGAAGGACGGACGCGTTTGGCGCTATCTAGACACTGAAGGACGTGAATTCCTGATCAAATCTTCAACGGCAGGGCGAAAGAACATCACACTTGGCGGAAAGAAAACTAATGTAGCTGCATTCGTTGTGGAAACAAGTTTAGGCGGACGAATTGTTCGACGAGAGGTTTTTATTAAAAATGGAATAGACACTTATAAACTCAAACAGACTCAAGTAGTAGAGGGAGTTACAACAGAGTTTACGCCTCCGATGCGGATTTCCGGGGCTGAACAGACAACTGGCTGCGAGTGGATATCCGAAGGCATCGCGTATGTTACAAGTTCACGTATCGGCAAACCAGCCGATTTCCGTTACAAAAGTGTAAGCAAGATTTCGCTTCACGGAACGATTCGCTTCAACGATGAAACGATGTATACATACACGGTATTGACCGAGATAGAATTCCACGACGAAAACTCGATCCTCGATAACGATGCTACATTTGGCGGTCGCGAAACTATTCAGTTCATCGTTGGAATAGGTCCTAAACGTATAGGGCAGGGAGAAGGCTTCGATAAAAATGCGCTGATATTGCAAGATGTGAAAGAATACTGATTTGATTTGTTTGTATCTTCCCTGCAGTATCAAGAAGTGTCATTGAGATACTTTAATACGAGTTATCGAGCAGTAAGCTCCAATCAATTTATTAAAGACGTTTGCAATCTTGTACTTGGCGTCGCTAAACAACTTACAAGTTAGGTAAGAAGTCACTGCTTCATCATTGGTAGTCCTAGCTCTTTGAAATATACGTCGCTGCCGTAAAATTGCTCTGATATTCGTGATAAAAAACCAATCCACACTTAAAAGCGGCTCGCCTAACTGCCAATAGAACAATCCGACAATTCTTAGCGCAACCCAATCAACTAGCAAAAGAGGCAGCAATTTGAAAAGAGTTCTTGTTTCGGGGAACAGGATAATGTTTAGCAAACGGTTGCGATGGCGAAAGTATCTGATTAATCCGCTTGGGAATTTTGCCGCGGTTGCGCTCACCTTGTGATTAGCTAATGCGAGAGTAGACTTTGCAACATTCAAGCCCGACAGTCTCATCCGCCAGCCGAGCGACACGTCCTCGCTATAGAGCAAATAAAAATCACTCATCACCTTTCCGTTGCCTTTTCCTAGCGACCAAGGCATATTTTCAACGAGTTTTTCAATCGCCATTCGGTCGATTAGACAATTCCCGCCACTCGGATAGAACGACATTTCCTTATTGCCGTAACCACCGGGTACAATTCTGCCCAGCATGTTCAAAGCATGATTCGGAGTGGGAGCTAGCGTAAGTTCCTCCGCCATGGTTCCCGAAACAGCATGCGCATTTGTTTCCTTCATTCGTTTAACAAGGCTTTCGAGCCATTTCGGTTCGGGCACACAGTCGTTGTTGATGAGCGCAATCAAACTGTATTTTGTTAACTCGTAAGCCCTATTTATTCCACCTGCAAACCCGGTATTTTCAGGATAGCGAATGCCTTTGATATTAGGAAACTCGCGTTCAAGCAGCGTAAGTTCGTCTACTGTGCTACCATTATCGAGAACAATCACTTCAAATTCAGGGTAGGTTTGGTGATTGAGCCCTTTAAGGCATTCGCGCGTCATTTCTGCGCCGTTAATGTTAAGTATAAGAACACTTACGCGTTGTCGAATCGAATCGTTGCCTCGATAATTAGCGCATCTCTCGATGTAAGTCGATTTGTCAAGAAATAAACGGAAGATACTGTCCGAACTCCTTATAGGCGGTTGCTGAAGAGCCAAATAAAAGTCCGCTAGTCGTGGTGGAGGTTTCAAAAGATCGCGATCGGCTATACGAAATCTTGGCGTGTAAACGATTTGAGCATCTTTTGCGCGTTTTGATTGCACAACTAGACGCCGTTCGATTGCATGCTTCCTCATTTGGAAGTATCTTCTTATTCCCGCGAACAAAGCCGGGCGACGCAACAACTTCAGAATGTGCCAGCACTCATATAGAGCAATCTCGACACGGTGTTCGCTGCGAC
>CAZRQJ010000100.1:0-8650 GCA_964602075.1 uncultured Planctomycetia bacterium | reverse complement strand
TTTCAACTTCTCGACATCTATGCTATCCGCCTGCCTGCCGAATTGTGAGTGCATTAGATCGTTTCGATATTGAGTGACTGATGACCATAACGACAATTCATTGCTTAGTGTTTCGGAGCTAACAATATCTGCATTTTTTGGTATTTCAAGTTCAGCAAATCGCTTACAGAACTCCAAATCTTTTCCAGCAAAAGAAGCGAGAGTAATTGGAGTTAATTTGATAGCATTAATATTGTGTTGGCAATGATTCAAATAGTTTTCGATACACTCACGTACTTTTTTATTCTCGCTCTTGTCGTCGTTGTATCCGAATTTCAAAGCTACATGAGTAACTAGCATCTCTCGCGCGAGGCTTACAGCGTTGTAGTATAGTTTGTGGTCGATATGCCAATTTAACTGTGCGAGGCGGGATTCAGTCAGATTGTTGCCGTGAGGAAAATCTATGTCAAGTGAATAGGCAGTGTCCTGTAAAAGTTGCTTTAATACAGGATTGCTTTCTAGAGAAGCCTGTGCATCGACAAGACTTGAACAAAGTTTAACCTTGTGATCTTCAAATGTTTTCGTGCGATTTAGGACGATGCTGTTTGAGAAATTCGTTAGGTCTCCAGCGCATCTTCTAATCTTACCGAGTGATTCTTTTTCTTCGAGTGTGAGTTTAGTAAAGTCGTTTGAATCATAAATAAGCATAAGATCGTCAGCAAGCGCATCGCCACGCCCCCAGCGTGATAGATCGTGAGCGCTTATTAGCCATTTGAACATTTTTGCGAGGTTTGTCAGATCGAATACAGGTGTAATTCCCGTTGATGCATCGTTCGCATCGAAAGCTCCATAAAGGACTTTTACAATTTCAACGTTTCTAACTTCCTGCAGGTAGGCGAACGCAGCAATAGCAAATGCAGGCAGCGAACGGAATCCATATGTAATATCAAGAATTACGCGTTTGTTCCTTTCGTTGTCGCTTGGGCTGACTATTTTGACTAATTCATTGAATATTGACCAGAGTTCCATCTCTGATTTGCCGTCGGGAATATCCACAGGGACTAAGTCAGTGTGCCCCTTTAATCCCAATCGTGAAAACTCGAATTTCAGCTTCTCGAAATGCTTGGCTTTGGCGGCTTTAGTCAGAAATATGTAGTGACTCTTCGGCTTGAAAACTTCGGATATAAAAACTGGAAATAGCGATGTTTCAACTAAATAAGTTTCAAACTTGTATTTTGTCGATTTGTAGTCTTGAATGCCAAGAAAACTAACAGCGATGCCATCGCCGCGTATGGCAGAAGGCTTCATACCATTTCAATCTCCCGTGAATATTTCTGCCAACCGTCAAGCTTAGACACCCCCTACATAATCTTCATCCAGCCCATAGGGCGAAAGCCTTGACCGGGAACGTGAACAAGCTTGTTTGACCACGGGAAGGGCTTATCTGCTGTGTATTGCCTGTTTCCGTATGATTTAAGTTGGTTCATCGTGTTAGTTAACTGGTTTGAAACAGCACGATGATTAGCATTAATGTTCATCATTCCTCCAAGAGCGGGGATTCCTGTCATACCAGCCCAGCCGGCACCGAATGCCATAAGCATATAGCTTGATGGATTTGTAAGGATGGTATCTTTGAGCCAGTTCGACGCCTCTCTTAATGCGTCACAGAGCCTGCCATCGTCGACATTTCCAAGAGTATTCATGCGCCGTTCCATACGCTCGATTGTAAATGAGACTATCGCTGTGTTGTAGTTTGCAAGAAAGGATCTTAAATGAAGCCATCCGCGATCGCCAAACGCTTGTTCTTTCTGCCAAAGCTGGTCATCAGGAAGGCGTTTACCGTGAGTTTCAGCAGCACGTTTTAAGGTCTTGTCTATTCGAATAGACGCAGTTATTGCCGTTCCGGGCATAAGCGCTTCTGCAAACGCGGGAATGCTCGTCCAGCTGTGTTGACTTGCGATACGAAGTCTGTAAATGCTAAGATCTTCTACTGATGACAGCGCATCGCCTACCTGAAATTGCCTGCCAATGTCTCCATTTATGCCTCCGCCTCTGTCTCTATTATCATTCGGATTTGGCGGACGTCGTGTGTTCTCGTTTCGCCTATTATTTTTTATTTGATCTCTTTTCGATAGCAGAATTGTGCGCAGTGCACCTTTTAAGCTAGAACCAGGTATATAAGGACAACCCATACCGTCGCGGATGAACTGGTGAATAAACACTCCACCACTTAGTAATTCGCTAAAAACACCTGCATCAGCAGCTCCTGTAGCGGAATGGTCTCGGGAAGTTGTAGCCGTTGACACTGGCTTCTGTGTTTCAGCGATTATTCGATTTACATACTGAATAATGCTTTCATTAACTGGATCGTAATCGGCGGGAAGCGTTAGCCTATCGACATTTCTTTGTTGCCGAAGCATCTGGTTGTTTAAGAGTTTGATGTATTCATGGTCATTACTCGCTTTCGTCCAAGGTCCTGCGAAGTCCGGAAGTTTGTCAACACCAATTATTTCACCGATTTCTTTTTTCGATTTTGATTTGAGCAGTTTGTCTTTGATGGGATCACCAGTCGAGTTATCGGAATCACCACCAACTTCTTCGGCTTTGTCTTCTTGATATACATTTTCCCTTTTAGGTATTAACAGGGGAGTGACACCGAATCCATCCCAGCTTGGTGTTCCAGAAACACCATCTTGTTCCCAGCTTAAATTCGACTTAGGTGTGATGCCACCTTTAGGAAATATGCAACCGAAATCAGGATAGAACAGGCGACCGTTGTCGAATCTAAAATCGAAAGTGTTGTAAAAAAGTTTCTCACCGCTCCCGATGTGAAGCGGAGTTGCTACTTCAAACTGCCACTCTTCGGGTAAACCTAAATTCACTGTATCTGTTACTTGAAATGGTTGAGGGCTCATACGTCGCCTCCGTTATCATGTAATCTAGCTGGCAGCGCAACGGTTCGTCCCGACCGCCAGATTCGTTTTCGATCACTCCAGAATTCGATGTCACTGAACGGTGGTAAGCCTTGTAATTCGGGATCCCAGGTGTCCGGAAACACATTCACGGCACATCCGACTGCGCCGCTTTGGCAGCCTTCAAAAAGCGCACCGCCGCCGACCATCCTCACGCTCTTTGTCAATACGGTGCAGTTCGTTCCAGCTATCTTGTTTCTGCCTTGTCGATTGACAGCTGCCCATCGTGAGTCTTCGCTTGTAAGCGGTTTTACCAGCGGCTCCTGCGGCGGATTGCCCGGACATAAAAGCCCAAGCGTCAGCGACGCGTCTGCTTCAGTTATTGCCGTGTTTGCACGCTTGTATTCAGACGACAAAGCGACGCGAAACTGTCCGTATCCGTAAGTGCGGTCTCCTCCCAAACCGATTTCGCCAAGTATTGATAGAGCTTTGACAAATTGGTTGGAGTCTTCATCGTCCTCGATTATCAAGGCAGCGCCGGCGTTTTTCTCGAATCTAAACGACGTTACGCGGTATGGCATACTCGCTTTCATCAAGCCTTCAGCTTTTTTAATATCGCCATCCGCGTCGGCTAGCGCCTGATTCTTAAGTTGATATGGGTGAAGCGTAACGCGCTCTTGAACGCTCTTCTTAACCCATTTTGGATCGTTACGCGACAACGCAACAGGCGGATGAGATTTTCCACCAGCCGAATCGAAGTAATCATCTATAACTTTTTTTGCCGCACCGCGCCAGTCGCCTTCAGCCCATTCTTGCCAAACATCTTCGCGTAACCACGATACCTTGTTGACGATTTTTAACAGATGAAGCTGTGAGTCGTTGTCAAGGCGCAGTGATTTTGGCGGTATCGGCAAATACAACTTGGGCTCACCTTCCGAATCTTTAAGTGTTGGAAGCAGGCTTGAGCAGGCAATTCCGCATGCACCTGTTTCGTCAAACCATTTATGCGGAAACTCGCCGGTGACATTAAGCCATGCCACCCCCGCCGCAGAAACGATCGTGTCGTTTTCGGGAAGCGACGCGCCATGCTCTTGAGTTTTGAATCGCGTCGCAACGTGATGAACCGCGGCGCGGTCGAATTCTAAGTCAATTCGTCGTAAGGATGACATTTGGGTCTCCTTTGTTACTTGAGCTGTTACTCGCCTGTTCCGAGTTCTTTCGGTGGTTCGTGTAAGAGCGATATGAACGGTACAGTTCCTTCCCAACTATGTAGCTGCTTCGTCTCTGCTTTTCCACTAGTATTGAAGCTCAACACCGATGCGCTTGTTGGAATCACTTTGACCTGTCCGTATCCGCGCGTTCCGCTGCCGCCGATATATTCCGTTTCAAGCAGTAAAAGACTGTTAGCTAACGCTTGAGTTAGCTCCCTTTCATCATCGTCTTCCCAAATGGAAAGCACCGCTTCGCAAGCAAACACTGCACCACGCGGGACGCGCTCAACCTGCCTAAGGTTGCCGCGCTGTGGACCTCCCGACAACCTATCAACGCCTATCTCTGTCTTAACTTCAGTAAAGGGTGCGTCTAAGAACTTCGTGACAGAGTCAGATTTCAAAACCTCTTCTGATTCTTTAGTTAAAAACGCGTCGCGCACAATCAATCTTGTTGATGTAAGTTCTGTTGCTCGCTGGTCAGCAGCAATTCCAAAGAGTTTACCAGTAACAGTAGTTGGATCATTACCCTGCCGACCGTTGTTAGCGTATTCACCCAAGACTTTTTCAAGAGAAGAACGCAATTTCCCTTTTAACGAAGAACCCGGTATAAAAGGCGTTCCTGTAATCGGATCGCGAATGACCGGTGAGTCAATAGCTCCGATGGCAATACCTGGGTCAGAACCGCCGATACGCATACCGGTCAAGAGCTCGAGATTGAACCGTATAACTACTTTTTTCTCCAGCTTGTTCACCATTTCATTCCTCCTACTTTCTAGGCATAAATGCTACTAGAGATTCGAATGCTTCTACGAACCGTTTAAACTTAGCACGACTATTACCTACTTCAGCAATTGCCTGCTTCAGCTCGTTTCGCAAGGTTTCGATAGACCTGCGGTCTTGGTCCTCAAGTCTTCTTGGGGGGCTTTCAAGAAATCTAGCAATTCGGTAGTGGATTCGTGCTTCGAGTATCCTAAGTTCAACAGCAATCTCGCGATTTAGTGACTGTTCGTTCAAAGCATCCCTGTCTTTTAGCGCATCAAGCCTTCGTACTGCGCCAAATATTGAACGAATCTGTGTCATTGTTATCCCGCAAGTTCCGAATCGACTAGCTTCATTAATCATAGTCGCTACCGTATCGGGTGTTGCATCATTCCTAACATAATCAACTAACGCCATCATTTTCCTCCTTGTGTAAACTACAAGCTATCTTTTCCTGCCCAGATAATCCGTCCACCGCACAACAGTGGCAAGATATTCAATGGGTTCACGTTTACAACCAATTTTACTCAATCTATTACGCCAATTCAAATTTTCCTCCTCTCCACAATTCAGAATATTTGCGAAAGCTTTCGCTTCTTTGCGCTTAGACTCGTTCGAAACTTTTCCAACGCTGTAATTAAGAAGTGGGCGCCACCTGCCGGGGAAAGAGTTCTCCCTAAGCGATTCTAGTGAGTAAACTTGCTTGCTGTCTTTCTTTACCGAGAGCCAGCCTGAAATGCTGTCTTCACTTCCAATGCCATCCCTATATGCAATCGCAACTTTGCCAAGAAGCCGAATAAACCCACGATCGTCCAGTTCTTTTAGCGATTCTGCGAGTTTGTTTGATAGATCTTTTATAATGTCCCACTCGCTCCATCCAGCTGTGAATTCCAAAAAGTCCATTCGATCTTTCTTGACAGGTCCTTTCTGCATTTGTTCTCTAATTGTTCTTTTCTCCGGTTTTGTACCTCTCGTCAAGTTCTTAGCCGCGCTCTCGCATTCGCCTGCTTCGTCTGCGCCAACAGAAATCGGATACTTCCCGCTCACGAGTTTGATTCCCGCTGACAAACCCAGATCGTCGTTGCAACCAGTCCAGCTTCTGAAACACTCGCGAATGCGCATTGCGAGTTCGGGCATAAGAAACCATGGTCCAACAAGAAACGCATCGTCGCCGCCGGAATAGACTATAAAAACAAGGTCGGATGCATGGACAACTTTTCCGACGCCGTCTGATAAGACTTTGCCATTTTCATCTTTAACGTCAAAGCTTTCAAGTACTTTAGGAAGGACACCGCTGAAAAACTTAACCAGAAGCGATGAAATCGACATTATTCTGCCCAGCGAGTAGACGCTATCCCGTTCTTCGTTAATGACATCCCACTTCGCGAACTCGTCAAGACCCTTCGCCATTAACCAGCCGAGATTATCAACATCCATTCGCAGTATTCCAACGCGCCCGAATCCGGTCACAATTTTCGCGGCATCGGACAGAGAATCGAAAGTGATTAGACCTGACGGTTCTTTCGAGTCGTCTTTTTCCAATTTATCGGCATCAGGTACTTCTGCGTAAAGATTCAGCCAGAAGTTATCTTTATTGATAGGATCGCTCTTTATCAGTTCCTTTACTTCTTCCTTTGAATTTCCCCAAGCGCTTCTAACCGGTTTATCATGCCAGTTTGGCGAATTTGCACCGGCATACCACCTTAATCCATCGCAACCATTCTCGATGTTATTGAAACCAAAAGTTAAATGAGGCTTATTGTTGTGAGGTTTCTTAAGCGAAATCCATTCGTTCGCACACGGCACTTTAACAGCGCTGCCATCACCGGGATCGCTTGAATAAATGTAAATTTTCTCCATTTTTGCAAGGTTTCCGCCAAGTTTATGAAGTCGTTTGTCAAAATCTGTTTCTTCGGATTTAGTTATATCGGCATCTCTAGGTTCTTGTCCACTAAAGAACTCCGCAAGATTTTCAATCTCCAGATGTGGATTCTGCGACGCCTTTTGCAATCCATTCTCTATAAGCTTATGAAGTTTCTCGCCAAAGCCCTTTGATCTTAGGTCGTATTGAGACAACGGAGTCGAGGCAAGTCTCAAGTGAAGACTAGTTGCGCCGCATGTAATGGAAACAAAATCGCTGTTTATCTTTGATGCCAGTTTAGTCAGTTTTTCTTCAGAACCTTCAATGTTTGGCAGGATAAGCAAGAACTTTCCACCGGTTGAATAAATTCTGCAGACTTCAGGCATGCCGAACTCACGAAGAACAAGTGCAGCAATTCTATCAGCCCAGCAGTCAACAAGAAAACTCCTCGCCTTCAGGTTTTTAGATGCGCCTTCAGTTTTGATGTCTGAAATGAATGCTTGAATACCGGCAAGGTCTCCAATTACCATTCTGAACAATGCTTTATCCGCATTTTCTTCCTCGAATTTACCAATCGGACCGGTTTCCCGTGTAGCTTGCAGTTTTCCATGGCTTCCGAACAGCAAATCGAAATCAAAGGCTTCTTCACCATTACTTGAGTCGTAATATGCACCTATAGCAGCCGCAATCAAAGCAGTCGCTTTGGAATGATCAGCGAGACTTATATCAGGAAATGCGTTTGTCGCCGATGGTACAGTCCAGCCGCAGAAATCAACCAATGCTTGAACCTTTTCAAGAACCGCATCGGGATTTTTTCCCATTGATATGCTCTTGGATTGTTCAATCGCTTTCTTCCATAATTCTTCATACTTATTTATTGAACACTGGTAGTTTTCAATGGTTAGTTCGTCGAGATTTAACTCGTCAAGACTGTATGTCAAAGGAATTTTTTGGTCAAAATCGCCTTTGCTGATGTTGCCGTTATCACGCGGGAGTTTCAACTCCGACAATGGCGAAATCATGGGTGTCAAGCGGAACTGCGAGAATTTACTTTCGTATTCTTCTGATGCAAGCCTAGCATCAGCGCTTGCCAGCCGGTCGGCACGGGCGAGAATATGCTGGTCTGGCGTTGAGGGTTTATGGTGTCCTAATGCAATACCTTCGGCAAATTTCCAGTTCGAATCATTACTGATTTTGGACTTGTTAAGAAATTCGCCTGTGTATAAAACATGAAAATGGGAAAACTGACTTTTGAAGGATGGTAAGTACTGCGTTTTGTAACCAGGTGCAATCACATCGTCTGAAAGCCCTTTAAGGTGTTCGCTTGCGCGCTGACCAATTTTGCCAATATCGTGAACAAGACCTGCCAAGCAGAGTAAGTATGCTCTGTTAACGGATCCCGTATTAACTACTTCAACCAGATGTGGCATATCTTCCCTCGCTAAAACAATGCCTAATTGACCAGTACTAAACATGCAAGATCTTGCGAACATTACTAGTATAATCCAATAGGTAAGTTATGTCAAGTGACAAAGTTTGGAGTGCACCCCTAAAACTGGACAGAATTGGAGCGAAAACATACAGTAGTCATTACGGGCTGTGATTGGTAAAGTGAGAATGTTGCTTACAAGGCAACAGGGAGTAATCATTGCGAAGTGGCGAAAGTTTACAAGAGAGTTCAAGCGACAGGTGGTCGAGGAAATATCTTATGGTGTGAGCACGCAGGTGAAGCTCAATGAAGAATACATATGCCTAGATGTTCATCTGCCGGTGCGCAGTGGTTTTACGGTTATAACATCGAGAATGGGTTTTTTACTATGTCGGTAAACAGTCGAAAACTGTGCAATTTAGTGCTTGGGTATGTCCCGCTGGTGGAGTATGAGGTGATGTTGTCGTGCCCGGAAGACACTACTATGTTTTCAGCTTAA
>CAZRQJ010000099.1:0-8708 GCA_964602075.1 uncultured Planctomycetia bacterium | reverse complement strand
GTCAACAATAAACGTCGGTTGAATCAGATTCGGCTCGATTTTTTCTTTGAATATCTCGTCGAGCACTTTTTCGTACGTCGCCTTTTTCGGCAGGTCTATATGCAGCGATTTCGCCGCGGTGACAACCGTTTCAAGCGACGTCAGTTCGGCTAGTTCCACGCCTGCGTATTTTCGCATAGCGTCCGCGAACGTCATTCGTGCGAACGGCGGCGCAAGATTGAGTTTCATATCTCCGAATTCGAAATCGTAAGTTCTGAAAACCGTCTTCGCCGTGTGCGACAACAAATCTTCCACGAGTTTCATTACGTCGTTATAGTCGGCATAAGCCCAATAGAGTTCGAGCATAGTGAATTCGGGGTTGTGCTTGACGCTTATGCCTTCGTTGCGGAACACGCGCCCCATCTCGAACACGCGCTCCATCCCGCCGACGATAAGCCGTTTCAGGTGCAGTTCGATTGCGATACGCATGTACATATCCTGATTGAGCGCGTTGAAATGCGTCTTGAACGGTTCCGCTGTACCGCCCTCTGCAACGTCGTGCAGCATCGGCGTATCCACTTCGACAAAATCGCGTCCCTCAAGGAATCGCCGTATTTCGCTTTTTGCTTTGCAGATTGTCATGAAGCGGTCGCGCACCTCGCGATTGACCGTCAAATCTACGTATCGCTGGCGGTAGCGCAGTTCGACATCGGTAAGACCGTGAAACTTCTCCGGCAGGGTGCGCAGAATCTTAGAAAGCAGCGTGAACTTTTTGACATGCACGGTTGTTTCGCCGGTTTTCGTCTTGAACACAAACCCTTCGACGCCGATTATGTCGCCAAGGTCGAGTTTCTTGAAAAGCTCGTACGCCGTCATTTCGCGCGCCGGTGCGCCATCCTCAATATCTGTAGCACGAGGCGCACCTTCACCATATTCGTACGAAACATCGTCGCGTGTGAAATAAAGCTGAATTTTGCCGGACAGGTCGTGCAAGTCTGCGAACCCCGCCTTCCCCATAATACGCTTTGTTAAGAGCCGTCCGGCAACGCACACGGTAGTATTTTCGAGCGAATCGTAGTCCCAGTGAATATCCGCTGCGTTATGCGTTCTTGCAAAACGCACCTCGCCAAACGGTTCGAGCCCCGCCGCACGATACGTCGCAAGCTTTTCAAGCTTTACATCGTCAATGCCGTCGACGAATTCGGGCGCTCCGTGATTTTCTTCAGTCATAAAAATCCACCTGTTCAAAATTGAATAAACATTTTACACGCTTAATGCAGTTTACAGTGTTCAAGTTTTGCGCTGTGCAAGAGATGAATAAAATCGCGAGTGAGCGGTTCAAGATTGTGTTTACAAAGTTACGAAGTAATATGTTCGTGTGCATTGGTATTCGATTGTCGTTCCGATCATTCTCGCTCTAGCTGGAGTAGCGTTGCGAGCGCTTACGCCGCGAGGTGGTATCGCCGCGGCGATTGTTGGAGTATCGATCGCGCTCTGCACACCACCGCTTTTTCCGTCTTTAACGGTTATGGTCGTTGTAGGTATAGGGGCAACAGCGGTTCGCGAGTATTTTGACGCTAGGCGGCGCATCAAACGTGATCCTCATGTTGCCGTTGTTGGATACGCGAGCACCATCAATGATCGGATTTTACGCGGCGCGGGCAGCGTCATCGGAAACGGGGGAACTGCAGTTCTCTTTGCAGCGGCGTTCGGCGCATTAAATTTCCTTTTTTCTCAAGAAGATCCGCATGCAGTTTTAGTCTATCTCGATGCGCTTTATTTCGCAACGGCAGGATGTATAGCAGCCGCTGCGGCGGATACGGTTGCAGGCGAGATCGGACGTGCGTTTCGAGCGCGTGCATTTTCGATTTCAACCTTGAAGCCCGTCGAAATCGGCGCGAACGGCGGCATCAGTGCGCTTGGAACAATCGCCGGTTGCGCCGCGTCATGTTTAATCGGCGTGGTATGTGCGTTCTTTACCGCGTACGGTCCTTTCGGAAGCATCTCACATTTCAGTTGGACATTCGCAGTATTGGTCGCATTTTCAGGTGTTGTCGGCTGTTTCGTCGATAGTTTCGTTGGCGCAACGATAGAAGGTAAAGCGATCAAAGTGTTATCGTTTCAGGGGAAAACATTTGCATTTACTATCGGGAATAATGAAACGAATTTTATCAGCACTTTAGCCGGCGGTGCGATTGCTTTTATCATCTTCATCTTTATATAAAGCAAAATTTCTGATATCTGCTGTAGATAGACGACCACAGATGACTTCAAGAGTATCGTTGAGCTGAAGTTCAAGATGTTAATCGCACAGTTGACTTGCTTCCGAATCAAGTTCGCGCTTCGTGTTTGTAACTACGCGGCAACTCGAACCAAAACGTGCTGCCCTTTCCCAAAACACTGTCTAATCCGATTCTGCTGCCATGGGTTTCGACCGCCAACCTGCAAAAGGTCAAGCCTAGACCGGTAGAATACCCCTGATGAAACTTGTCAAACACCCTTTCTTGCAGTTCCAACGGAATTCCAACTCCATTATCTTTAATTGACACGCGCACAGCATCGTCCCTTGTGTTGTTAGGTTCGTTCTTCAATTGTGAACAATGACGTTTCCTTGACAATAAACGAGCGTTAAGATTATCATTTCTAGCCCGGGGTTCCGCCCCCGTTTTGAAACGGATGCGCCCCGATTTTTTTGTGTATCACTTGCACGAGCGTTAATCTATCCGCGAGGATTAGGGAGAGACCATGCCCTATCAGGATTACAACTGGGTAGCTTTGTTTACGCTTGCCGGCATCGGATTTACCGGTATTGCTATATTGGTGGCTTGGCTTGTCAGACCAAGCCGTTTTTCGTTTTCAAAACTTACGACTTATGAATGCGGCGAAGAACCGCAATATCAAGCGTGGGTGCGCTTTAACCCGCGTTACTACATTATCGCGATCTTATTTCTAGTATTCGATGTTGATGTTGTGTTTATGTTCCCTTGGGCTGCTGCATATAAAATACTTCTTTTCGGTATTCCATACCACTTCAGAGCTATAGGTTTGCCTGCATTAGGCGAAATGGTTGTTTTCCTGTTTATATTACTACTCGGATGGTTGTATGCTTGGAAGAAGGGTGGTTTTGAATGGGCTTGATTGACGGGCTTAACGCCCCGGAAGACAATATAGTAATCACGTCGCTTGAAGTTGCATTGAACTGGGGGCGAAGCAATTCGCTCTGGCCTTTCACTATGGGATTGGCTTGTTGCGCTATCGAGATGATTTGCGCGGGTGCGGCGCGTTACGATATCGCGCGATTCGGCAGCGAAGTATTCCGCGCGACGCCGCGCCAAGCGGATTTGATGATCGTTGCAGGCACTGTCACCTATAAAATGGCGGCGAGGGTTAAGAAACTGTACGAACAAATGCCCGATCCGAGATACGTTATCGCTATGGGAAGCTGTGCGATAAGCGGTGGTATTCACGGCGACAGTTACTGTGTGTTACGCGGCATAGATAAAATCATTCCAGTTGACGTATATATTCCCGGTTGTCCGCCGAGGCCCGACGCTCTTTTCGATGGGTTGTTGCTTCTCCAGAAGAAGATTCGCACGGAGAAGCTGCGAAAAAACAGCGAGAAATATATTCTGAAGGGTAAGTGATTCGGTGACACCGCTTCATACCTTCATGATTCATAGGAGTTAATTTTGGACGAAATAGCTAAAACTAGATTAGCTGAATTGGCTATTGGAGGCGCAACTTGGGACGCAGACGCGCTTGAGTTGACGCTTCCAGCCGACTTCGATCCTGTTTTCTTCAAGATATTGCATGACGATACGACACTCGACTTGAAGTATCTGCGGAATATGACTGCTTATGAGCGTCTTGATGCGCTGGGCGTGTGCCTTGTCTATCATTTGACGAGTTTGGACAAGAATCACACTGTAACTTTGTTTGTTCCGCTCGACGAGGACAGCCTGGTAGCTGCCAGCATTACACCGATATTCTCGTCGGCAAACTGGCAGGAACGTGAAGTTTACGATATGTACGGCGTTAAATTTGCGGGTCATCCTGATTTACGACGAATTCTTTTAGACGATTCAACCGAATTCTATCCTCTCCGCAAGAGCTTCATTCTCGACCCGGCGATTAATGTTGGAAATATGAAAGACCGCCAAGACGAAATTTTGAAAGCGTTGTCTGGTGGAGACGACAAAAAAGAAAAACGAGCCGCCCGTGCGGCTGCGAAAGCCTCCGAAAGCGCTGGCGAAGGGGGCGCGGAATGAGCAGAATGAACGAAGTATTGAAGAGCCGTGAAGACTCACTCCCAACCGATGAATTTACCATTAACTTCGGTCCCCAGCATCCATCGACTCACGGCGTTCTTCGGCTGGAAGCGCGCGCTGACGGCGAAGTGATAACGAAAATCACGCCGCATCTCGGATATTTACATCGAGGCGTCGAGAAAAACCTTGAGACGAAAGAATACCTGCAGGGAATCCCACTGCTCGATAGGTGCGACTACCTTGCGAGTATGCACAACAGCTACATTATGACGGCGTGTGCGGAAGAGCTTGCAGAAATCGAACCACCGACTCGCGCCGAATGGATTCGCGTTATTATGATGGAGATGAACCGCATTACCAGTCACTTGCTGTGGTGGGGTACTTTTTGTCTCGATCTTGGAGCGTCATCACCGCTTCTTTATGCTTTTCGCGAGCGCGAGGACTTATTGGATCTATTTGAATTAGTGAGTGGAGCAAGGCTTCTCTATAACTATATTCGTCCGGGCGGGGTCCGCGCAGACGTTACACCGGAATTTATGAAGAAGTTAGTCGAATTTACCAAGCGATTCCCGCTGTTTATAGATGAATACGAAGAACTTGTTACTGGCAATGCAATTTTCGTGCAGCGTGTTACTAATGTTGGCGTTATCTCGAAGGAACGCGTTATCAACTGGGGATTGTCAGGAGCGGTTCTGCGCGGAAGCGGCGTGGACTGGGATATTAGAAAAAACGAACCTTACTGCGCATATTCCGACTTTACGTTCGATATTCCTGTCGAATACGGGTGCGATGTTTTGTCTCGTTATAAAGTCAGAATGATGGAGATGCGTCAGAGCAACCGTATTTTGCAGCAAGCGGTTGAAGGATTGCCCGAAGGTCCATACACTGCGAAAGTCCCGGTAAGTATCCGTTGTAAAAAAGGCATGGTTTACAAGCGCATCGAAAGCCCGCGCGGCGAACTCGGCGGTTTTATGGTGACCGATGCAGATAAAGCGAAGAAACCTTGGCGATTCCATTTGCGTGCGCCTTCTTTCATCAACTTGTCGGCTATCGATGAGATGTGCGCGGGATATATGATCGCAGACATGATAGCTATTCTCGGCAGTGTTGATATCGTATTGGGAGACGTTGACCGATGAGAGAGCTAGGAGTTGCGCCTAACAACAGCATTCTTGATTTCCTATTTATGTGGCTGAAGGCTCTGTTCGAAAGCTGGGGGCTTTCGGCTGCGTCTGCCTCTGCTTGGTCGAGCGGCGTCGCACAATTAATCGCATTTCTTGTTGTTGTCATTTTCATTGTTCTAACTGTGTTGTTTGTCGTTTTATTCGAACGCCGTGTAATCGGTTTCTTCCAGCTTCGTTACGGTCCTAACCGAGTCGGGCCTCAAGGATTGTTCCAAACCGTAGCCGACGCTTTGAAACTTCTTCAGAAAGAAGACATTATGCCGCTCGCTGCTGAGCCGATAATTTATAACGTTGCACCGTTTGTCGTGTTTGTTCCGAGTCTCGTCGCATTCGTCGTTATTCCGATGGGTGCTATGTACGCAGGCGGATTGCATTACGTCTTTGTTGTCAAGGACCTGAACATCGGCATTCTTTATCTGCTTGCCGTTTCAAGTGTCGCTCTAATCGGGTTCTTGATGGCAGGTTGGGGCAGCAACAATAAGTATGCGCTTATCTCCGCAATTAGAAATGCAGCACAAATAATCAGCTACGAAGTACCTATGGTGCTTGTAGTCCTCGGCGTAGTGCTTGTAGCGGGTTCAACTTCTCTGGTTGATATTGTCCATAGTCAGACACACTTCTGGAACATTGTTCCGCAGTTTATCGGATTTATGATTTACCTGATTGCAGGCGTTGCGGAGACGAACCGGACGCCTTTCGATCTTCCCGAAGCGGAAAGCGAGTTGGTCGCAGGTTTCCATACTGAATATTCAGGCATGAAATTCGCTCTTTATTTCCTTGCCGAGTATACGAACGTTTTTATTATTAGCGCAATTGTTACAACGCTTTTCCTTGGCGGCTGGAAAGGACCGATGTTTCTCGGCCAAGCTGGTCTTTGGTTTACGAGCGTATTCTGGTTCCTCTTGAAGACGTACATTTTGGTGTTCGTGTTTGTCTGGCTTCGCGCAACACTTCCTCGTTTTCGCGTGGACCATTTGATGGGATTTGCTTGGAAGTTTTTAATTCCAGTCTCCGTCCTGCATGTCTTGCTTGTCGCTTTATCGGTTGCATACAGTCATCCGATGTATATGGGATCACCTAGGGATATTACTGATCGTTTGACTGCTAATCCAGCAGCGGTTGTAGAGTCGCAGGCATCATCAACAATTGCAATTTTGTTCAACCCACTGGCGGCAGTCAACGGAGTAAAGACATTTGAAGATACGTCAACCGGACTTCTTAGTTACGATTGGATTCGTGTAGCGTATAACGGCATGGGTCAAGATATGAGAGTTTATTTCTGGATTTATGCCGTTTATGCGTTGTTTTTTGTGTTATTCGTGATTTTCACTGCTTACAAGGTGATAAAAGGTGTTAAGAAATCCGCTAAATTAGAGGCGGAGTGGCGAAACAAATCCGGAGGTGAAACTGGTGCATAAACCCGAATCGGATATGGATAGTATGCATCACGATGATCATGAGTCTCGTAAGCACGTTTCGGTTGGTCGTGAGGTTCTCGATCGGTTAGATCCTTCTTCATCGCATGAAGGGATGCTGCCTTCAAAACAAGGTTTGCTTATTGCCGTATTTATTGTTATAGCATTTTTCTGGACTGTGTCAGCTGCAACATTAGTGTTTTACGAGCATATTTTTGATCAATCGGAAATTAATATCGGAACGGTTGTGTTTACCTTGCCGCCATTGTTGTTCTTGTTTTTTGCAATTTTGAGTTTTATTTGGTGGATTTCGGGTGCGATGGCTTCTTGGAACACCTGGGGCAGGGCAAATCCAGTTACTGCGCGCTGGTTTTGGACTATAGCGTTTGTCGTTTTGCTCGCTGTATATTTTGATCCGCTGAATAGGCTTCATTTTCTGATTACCGATTTTCCGATGATCGGTCTTGTTAATTCTGGATTTCTCGCGGTTTATTTATATGTAGCGTTTTTGGTTATTGTGTTTTTCTGGGACAATTTAACGTATGGTGTGAAGAGGTCGAGTGCTTACATATCCGAGTGGTTTGATATGTTCGTATCAATATTGCTCGGCATGAAGATAACAGGTTTACATTTGGTACGTCCCCGACTCACTGAATTATTTCCTGAACAAAAACCAAACCTTGCTCCGACTTTTCGGGGTCGACACATACTCGCATTTGACGAATCTGGCGAGCATCTTTGTATTGCTTGCATGGCTTGTGAGAGGATATGTCCGGACAGATTGATAGTTGTCGAGAACATTAGAAATCCTGAAACTAAGAAGCTTGTTTTAACTGGGTTTATTCTCGACAATTCGCGATGCAGTTTCTGCGGTTTGTGTGAAGACGTTTGTCCGACAGGAGCTATTCGCCACACCCCTGAATTTGAGTACAGCGCATTCACTCGTGATGACCTTGTTATTGACATTTTCGGCGAGTGGATTGAAAAGACTAAAGATATGCGTAAGAACACGGGGGAAACGAAGTGAACCCAGCTGATTTAATCGCGATTTACTTCTATATTTTCGCATTTCTAGCGGTTGCTGGCGCGATAGGCGTTGTTGCGCTTAGAAACATTTTACACAGCGCGCTTTCGATGGTTGTTTGCCTGTTTGCGATTGCGGGATTTTTCGTGCTATTGAACGCCGAATTCCTTGCCGCAGTACAGGTGATCATATATGTGGGTGCGATAATGGTTTTGCTTATTTTCGCGATTCTGCTAAGCACCCAAATTATGCGTAGGCACATCGTTCAAACAAACGCATACACGGTTCCGGGTATAATTTTTAGCGCACTTTTTTTCTTTGTTACGGCTTGGGTGATTATTTCGACCGCATTTGTAGAGCAAGATCAAATTCCATGGTATCCGGTGTGGCTGCAAGACCTGCCGCGTGTACTCGATAACGTGACAATTATGGGTTGGTCGCTAATGGCGACTTATACACTGCCATTTGAAATTGCTTCCATTCTGCTCTTGATGGCGCTGATAAGCGGAGTCATTCTTGCGCATAGGAAGGAGGATGATGATCAATGAACTCTGAAGGGATTTTCTTCCTGCGGAACTGGTTTGATGTTCCGGTTGGCGAAACAACATGGCAGACGTTGTGGATCATCTTCAAAACGATTAGTATTGATCACTATTTGATAATTGCTGCGATCATATTTAGCATCGGCTTTTTCGGCGTTATGGTTCGCAGAAATGCAATCAGTATCCTTATGTGTATAGAACTTATGCTCAACGCTGTTAATCTTAATTTTGTAGCGTTCAATCAAGTATGGGGGCTGAAGATTACACGTGCAGCATTTACAACAAATCAAGACGTG
>CAZRQJ010000098.1:0-8738 GCA_964602075.1 uncultured Planctomycetia bacterium | reverse complement strand
TGGTGACGGCGGTCGCCACCACCAGCGTGCCGAAGTACACGGTGATCATCGGCGGCAGTTTCGGGGCGGGGAATTACGGCATGTGCGGGCGCGCCTACGACCCGCGTTTTCTTTTTATGTGGCCCGGCTCGCGCATAAGCGTGATGGGCGGCGAGCAGGCGGCGGGCGTGCTCTGCACCGTTAAAGTTGACCAGCTTGCACGCAAGGGGCAGGCAATGAGCGTGGAGGAGCAGACTGAATTCAAACGCCCGATAATTGAAAGTTACGACTTTGAAGGCAGCGCCTACTACTCGACCGCACGCCTCTGGGACGACGGCATCATCGACCCCGCCGACACGCGCATGACGCTCGGACTATGCCTCGAACTCTCCGCCAATGCTGAAGTGCCAGCCAAGAAGTTCGGCGTGTTTAGGATGTAGGAGCGGAATGGAGTTCAATCGGGTACAATATCTTTGAGGTGTCCATGTCAAGATGAGGATTACTCCAAGAGTTTTTTTTGACGAAAACGGCGAGCCTAAGGATGTGCTCATACCTATCGCGCAATACCGCAAGCTGCTTGAGCGTCTTGAGGATTCCGAAGATGCGCAAGCGCTCGACCGGGCGATTAAAAGTGCAAAGAAATTCATTCCCGCCGACGAAGCCTGGGCGGAGCTTGAGGCTGCAGGAAAACTGTGACGTACTCGGTTACATTCGAAAGCAGGGCATTGAAGCAGCTTTATGCTTTCGATAGTGAAATGCTAAAAAGGCTTCGGCAGAAGACAAACTAGCTTGCTGTGAATCCGAGACCATCCGGTGTAAAGAAGTTGACTGGTGACGTTCAAAACGGCTACCGTATTCGAGTCCGCGACATCCGTATCCTCTACACCATTGACGATAAGGAACGCATCGTCAACATTTTCGATATTGAACCCCGCGACAAAGCATATAAAAAACGATAGAGTTAAACTCGGATTATGTGCAAACGCGGAAGTGCACTTTCAGTCATTTTTACTTATGTCATTGCTATTTTGAGACTTTTTTTCTTTCGGGCGAGCCGATTACGGCAAAGACGTTTTTGTTTCGGTACAATATGGTGTGTTTGCGAGTCGTTTTTGTAATAACGGGTATTACGGGTTAGGTTCAATTGAAGAACAAGGTCGGATCGACTAATAAAACGCAAACGGCTTCACACGAATATATTTTTTTTAGGAGAAGAAAAGTGAAAAAAGATTACACTCACATCACGGTAATTCTTGACCGCACTGGGTCGATGGAGTCCATTCGCGATGACGTTATCGGCGGATTCAACGCGTTTTTGGGCGAACAGAAAAAAGTGCCAAGCGCGGCGACACTGACGCTCGTGCAGTTTGATTCGCAAGCCCCTTACGAAGTGCTGCACCACATTAAACCGCTCGCAAACATTCCGGAGCTTTCAAGCGACACCTATGTCCCGCGCGCGTCAACGCCGCTGCTTGACGCGGTTGGGCGCGGCATTAACGACCTTAATGCGCAAATCGCGAGAATGCCAGAGATCGACAAGCCGGGCAAAGTGATTTTTGTAATCATAACTGACGGTATGGAAAACGCTAGCTGTGAGTTTACGCGCGAGCAAGTGAGTAAGATGATTTCGGACAACGAAACAAACAACAAGTGGGAATTCGTTTTCTTGAGCGCAGATTTTGCAGCTTTTAACGAAGCGCAAGCGCTTGGGTTTTCCATTGGTAAAACTGCCTACTTCAACAAAACAGGGAAATCTTCAAGAGATGCACTTCATTTTATGTCGGATAAAGTGAGTAAGAGCAGAATGTACGGCGCGCCTATGGAGGACTTCACCGACGAAGAGAGAAAAGCGATGATCGATACAGAAAACAAAAACGACGATTAAATCGGTTTAACGGGGCTTAACTGCTTTAGAGAGTTCAACCGGAGGTTAGGCGAGTTTGAACGTTACTTAATCTATAAATCGTTCAACTCGCCTATTGCGTTGCATCAAAGTTGATTGCTAGTTTAAATCCACCCGCGCCGTCTGAAAAGATAAACCATGCTGCTCGCAAGGGAAATCATCACAACTATAACTGTCGGATAGCCAAGCGGGTGGTAGAGCTCCGGCATCGATTCAAAGTTCATGCCGTAAATACTGGCTATAAGGTTCAACGGCAGCAGTATTGTGCTTACGACCGTAAGTATGCGGATTATCTCGGTCGTGCGGTCTGTTGACAGCGTCATATGGAGGTCCATAATATCGGCGAGCGTGTCTTTTTCCTGCGCGAGAATTTCGAGCGAGCGGTCGAGGTTGTCGAGCAGGTCTTTGAAATAACGCACGACTTCGGCTTCTTCCTCTTCTTCGGGACGTTGTTCGCGAATCAAACCGCCGATAATCACGCGTTCCGCTTGAATCGAGCGGCGCATAACCGTGAGCGACTGGCGCAGTGTGAGTATATTACGAACGAGTTCGCGGGACTTGCCGCGAGTTTTGTAAGACAAACCTGCAAGGATAAGCTCCTCGATTTTATCTGCGAGCCGCTGGACGTGGTTCAGCTCCGCGATGTATGCATCAATGATTACGTCGAGAAGATGGTGCAGAAACAAAAGAGCTTTTTCGCTCGTTGTTTGCAAATAGTCCGGTAACGGCGTTAATTGGTGGCGAAACTCTTTAAGTTCTGTGCGGTGTACTGTCAAGACATAGTTTCTGCCGACATAAGCGTTTAATTCACGCGCTTCGACTTGTCCCTGCTCGTTGATTACGAAATAGTGGAAGATGTAGAACTGGTAGTCTTCGTAATCGTCCATCTTCGGCGTGAATGTGAGTTGCACGAAGCAGTCTTCCGCCGATAAAGGATGGAATCCGAGCTTGTCAACAAGCAGGTTTGAAACAGGTTTCTCGGAATCTCCCGTAATATCGAGATCAATCCAGCAGAATTCCCAACTGTTTATGAGCGCGACAACTTCGTCGACACCTGGGTCTTTAATAGTGACGATGCCGTCATCCGTATACTGAATCGCCCGAATCTTCATCCACTTTACCCCAGCCTCCTTAAATCGTCGGCGCGTCGGGCGCGATGCAAGAGCAAAACGGGGGCGCGCTCGACACCGCGATTCTACTACAAGATCGCCAATATGACAATCGCGAATCCAAAGTTAGAATACTTAGTTGGAGCCTTTAGGCTTTCGGTCGCAGCATCTCGAACATGTTCATCGCGCCGGCGGTCAATCGGATTTGGTCGAGCGGTTTTGTATGGTAGCCGTCGCTTCGTGCATCTGGATCCTGACGCATTACGACGATTTCAACATCCTTATCGGTCGAATAGGTTGTGACGTCGGGTTTTGGAAGAACCATTCCGCGCAACTTCTGTTTGATCAAATATCCACGTTTGGCAACGATCACCGCGTAAAAGTAAGGATACACAGACGATTGGACGCTGTTTTCAGATATTTGAAACTGCAAACCGTAGAAATCTTTCGATGCGCCTGCCCAGTTCGCTTTCACCTGAAGGTCGTACGGGATTTTTTCGTTTCCGTCATACGCTTCATAGTATTTTGCGTGAGTCTTAACGACTAATCCTTGCGCTTGATTAAGACAAGGAATAATATTGCGATAGACGGCGAGTTTGCGTTTGAGTCCCGGCGGCTCCCATGTCGTGACGTTACCCCCGATGGCAAACATGAGCGAGAATATAAAAAGATTCGGAAACAGAAATGAAACCCACGACGGCACATTTTCGAATTCGTACGCTGCACTTCCGCCAAACCATCCGAAAAGCATCAACGTAACGAAAATCCATAGAAAAACGGTTGCGCAGCCGGTTGAAGTTCGTGCGCTCTGCGCGAAAAGCTTGTCCATACGCTCAAACTGCAGCTGGCTGATTTCAGCCCAATCGCCCATCGAGAACAACTTAGGACCTTCGGGGGTTTTGAATTCGTACGCTATTTTGTCTTTGCGCTTACCGAGACGTTTTGGAGCGTTCGATCCGCCGCGGGGCATAAGTTTTATGCATCCGAATAAAACAGCGGCAAGACCGACAAGCCAAGAAAGTATGTGCAGGAAATAAATCTGAACCGCCAAGCCTGCGACTACAAGCACCAATCCGAGCGTTTTGTTTGCGGACTCCGCCGGATTCGCCCGATTTTCCTTAACAACCGATGCGGTCACGTTCATACGATAACCCCGTGAAAGACAAGCGATTATACAATGAAATACGCGAATGCGATTTGAAAGATGCTCTCAACCTGAAAAGTGCCACTAATCGCCTTTTTCGGTTCGATAACTGTCTTCGTCGAAGTGCTGGGTTGAAAACTCGAAAATCTCGGTGTCCTCGATACCTGTGAAACGGTGGATGGTGTTCGGCGGAAGATGAAGCGAGTCGCCAGCCTGCATGATAATCGTTTCCTCGCGCCCGTCTGGGTGTTTCAGTTCCATCTGCAGTTTGCCAGACTGAACATAAAAAGTTTCGGTCTTTAATATGTGATAGTGCATGCTGCAGCGTTTGCCAGCGTGCAGCACAAGTTTTTTACCGCAGTAAAGCTCGTCGTTGTGTATCCAGTACTCGCCGCCCCAGCCCTTGGGAACGTAATAAATCTCGGACATAGAACCCTCAATACCTCAAGATAAGGCGGTAAATAATAACATCGAACCGATTCTTTTGCTTGATTCGCCGCGAGCGCCACCAATTCTATCTTGTCGGCTGCCTTGTGTTATATTACCTTCTTATGTCGATTACATTTCGTGAAGCTGAAGATCGCCTATATGCGATAGATCCAGGCAAGTGGGATTTGACGCTTGCGCGGTTGCGAGCCGTATGTACGCTGCTTGGCGAGCCGCAGGACGCGTGTCCGTGCATTGTCGTTGGTGGCAGCAACGGCAAGGGCAGCGTCGTCGCATTCCTTACAAGCGTTCTGTCCGCTGCAGACGAACCGATTCCCGGCGCGGATTTTGCGGGCGGGCGTATGGAGCGTGACGTACACGTCGAAGATGTCGCTACGCCGATGCACTACGATATTTTCAAGCGTTGCGGTGCGTCAACCGGGAAATCGCCGCAGGTTGCATCCGCAAGTGAACTTTTCAAATCGCGTGGAGCGTGTCCGCTTAAAGTAGGTTCATTTGTTAAGCCGCATATTTTTACGATTCGCGAACGTGTGCGAATAAACGGCGAGCCGGTATCTGAAACCGAGTTTGCGCGTGCGGCGGGAGAGGCGTTTCACGTATGCGACGAGTCGGGAATCATTCTCACGTTTTTCGAGTTGACGTTCCTTATCGGCGCACTTGCATTCCGCAACGCGGGCGTGGATATCGTATTGTACGAAGTTGGTATCGGCGGCAGGTACGACGCCGTTAACGTGTGCAAGCCGTTTTTAAGCGTGATCACGAATGTCGGCGCCGACCACGAGAAAATGCTCGGAAGGACGGCACGCGAACAGGCGTTCGAGAAAGCGGGAATAATTCCAGAAAACGGTATTGTCGTCTGGGCGGGCGATGCAGTTGCGGCAAGCGACGATTCAAGCGATGCGCAGGCTTTGAGCGACGCAAACGAAGTGATAACGGCTGAAGCCGCGAAACAAAATGCTGAACTTGTGCGCGTCGTTAAATCGTTTCAGCACGTCCGCTATGATTATTCGTTCCACCGCCAGAAGGTTGCGCTTTTAATGGAAGATCTTGCGGCGCTTTACGGGCGTCCGGTAATGGAGAACGAGCGTGTGTTCACTATTGACCAAATGGGTGTCTATCAGACAGCCAATCTCGACATAACGCTTTACGCGCTTTACGCGCTGAAAGCGCTCGGATTTAACGCGGGCGACCACAGGCTGCGAACTGGACTCTACACGACTGATTATCGCGGGCGATTCGAGGTTTTGTGGAAAGGGAATACACGGGTGATCGTGGACGCGGCACACAACGTTCAGGGACTCAAGAGTCTTTATAAAGGACTTATGATGTATCTCGGACCGCAGTACAACTTCGACATCGAGCGGATGAAAATGCCCGTCATTTTTTCGTGTCAGGAAGGCAAAGACGTTAGACAACTCGTCTCGCAGATTGCACCGCTTGTGAGCAGTTTCAACGCCGTCGAAGTGCCTGTGCTGAAGCCAATGCCTGCGGGTGAAATCGCCAAAGCTGTTAACGAACTCGGTCTGAAAGCGGGCGCAGCAGCGAATGTTCGCAATGCGGTTACGGCGTGCGAACGGTCGGCGGGGGCAAACCGGACATTTCTGGTCTGCGGCAGTATTTACTCGATGGGCGCGATTTTGACCGAACTCGAATCCCGCGGATACAAACGCGGATGTTGCGAGTGAAAGTACGACTTATTCAGGGTTGTAACGAAGCGCTGAATTTCGCTCGTGGTAGCTTGAGTTACACACAGGAGCGAATGACGTTGAGTTCACATCAGTCAACCAATATTACAGAGCGGAAGCTGTGTTGTCGGCTCTCGCGCATTCCGGTGTGTTTCCAAAGCCTTCATTCCCGCATCACGCTCCATCGCCATCGTCGGGGGGGAGGACTGTGACATTACTTGGAGGATTGCTCTGCTCAAACACTTCTCCTGTTTCCAAGGTAACTCTAGTGTTTATCGAATACTCCCCTTCTGTAACAAAAATATGTGCTGGTTTTGCGCCCGTGCCGTTTTTCCAAGCTAAATAAGTACTGGTGACATCCTCATATCCGTCTCCTTCGCCAAAATCCACTTCAAGTTTTTCTACTTTATCTACTTCACCAATGTCTGAAAATGCGAATTGGTAAGTGAAACTGAACGGCGCAGCGCCGGAATAACCGCTTGTTCCAACAAACATATATAAATGGTGGTTGAGGCCCGATTCTCATTCCGTCAACGCTGTCACAGGAGATAACGAGAAAGGAAAAACAAACGATCATAACAAGTATTGTAAATGCTTTCATGTTAATCTCCTTAATATATGAGAGTGTTGTATGCGTCTAGATGATTGCAGAACACTCCCGCTCCCGTTACTGGCGTTTTACCGCGGCTCATAATACGCGATTTGATCTGCGATGGTGAAAGGTTTGGAAATCGCCAAGCGGTCAATGCTGCAACTGCGGAAACATGCGGGGCGGCGGCGGATGTGCCGTTCGTCGGCTCCCTTGCATTCCGGTGCGTTTTCCTAGCTTTCATTTCGCATCACGCTCCATCGCCTTCGTCGGGGGGTAGGACTTCGATTGGTCCAGGAAACGTGTTCGTGATCACCTGCCCATCCCAGTATGTTGTCCTCGCTTGAATAATATATGTGCCGGGTTCAGTGTAGATATGCTCCGAAACAATCCGCAAAGAGGATTCTAATGGAACCAATTTCCTCGTTACATCAATCCAATCAGCGCTATCGCCGAAATTAACCACGACGATTGCCGGTATTGGCTTGAGTGAGTCATGAGAATTAACTCCGACTTTGAACTCATACCCCAGAACAAAAGGCGCAGGACCAGAGAGGTTTTGCATATCCAGCGGTCCAAAATTGGTGTATCTAAAAACCTCGGGATTTGTAGTTATAGGTTCGTTGCTACGACCGCTGCATGAATTAATAAACAACAAGAGAATAATCGCAGACAGAATTCGCATATTTATTTACCTCCCTTTAATCCAACGTATTCAGAGCATTCGGCCGACCAAGATAGGCAATATCTCCCCAAAGGTCCCGCGTACTACTGTCAATTATATGTGCCTTAATCTGAGAGGGTGACAAATTCCGGTTTCGCGATGACAGCATTACCGCGACTGCCGAGACATGCGGCGCGGCGGCGGATGTGCCAGCAAACTCCCGATGTATAGCGCTTGGCATGTATCCAAGCTGGTAGTTATTAGACGTATATCCTTTCATATCGGTCGTTCTAATGTCTACACCTGGAGCTGCAAGATCTACAAAACTGGGATTCCAATTCGATGTGCTAACCCTATAGCCCCACTGATCATGTCCTGCTATAGCAAAGCAGTATTGGTAGGATGCCGGATGTTGGACGACGGTACTTGAACCATCATTTCCAGCAGAGCATACAAACAGCATGTATGGTGAGAGATGGTAAATGTAGAGCGACTCCAAAACGCAGGTTTCGGGTGTAGGATTAACTGATTTGTGCCCGTAACTACAATTAGCGACTTCAATGTTGTAATATGGGACTCCGTTGTTAGGACTAAATATGCGCTTAACACGGCCGATTGCTTCGTATGCGTTAAGTACCGCCGCCGTAGAGAATCCGCCTGATGTATCCGACGTAAAATACGCCTTCATCGCAACTGGCAGGTACAGATTATAATAAGTTATGCCGCATGCGTCGTTTTCGCCTTCTCCAGTACCGGGATCGTTGTTGATGCTGGCTGCGATGATTCCGGCGACACAAGTTCCGTGTCCCAGCCTCTTGGCACAATATTGGTTCTTTGCCAGAAGCCAGTCGTACGGCTCGCCTCCATGGGCCCAGTAACGTGTGGAAGCCGCTTTATCGCCCGTATTTATACCATGATAAGTCCTACGGGAAAAAAGATCAGAATGAAGATACTGGACTCCTGTATCAAGTACCGCGACCACTTCTTGATTAAAACCGAGGTAGCCTGCCGACCATGCATCTTGTATGTTTACGTCATAGGCATAGTCCTCGTTGATACTCCACATGTACGGAAACTCATCATCATTCGGATCATCTTGCGGCCAAGCATCTGTGCTGACTATCCTATCCGGATCAACCGCTTCTACCAATCCAACATACTGCGTGGGCCAGTTTGCGACTGCGTCTTCGACCGTCTGACCTTCGGGTAGAATCGCAC
>CAZRQJ010000097.1:0-8808 GCA_964602075.1 uncultured Planctomycetia bacterium | reverse complement strand
CTTGCAAGGAGTTCCCAAGCTTTATCCTTTTCCGGATCGTTAATCCAGATGCTGAAATTATGTCGAATCCAGCTACCGCTATGGAGATGGTCTATATATCTGTCCACACCGAAATTACTTAGATAACCGCTCATCGTCGTTCCGACGACTTCACCGGAGCGTGCAGCAAGCGATTCAAACAACGAGCTAAGAAACTCATCACCCCCGTCTTTGTAGTATTCCCAAGGATTCTCTCCGTCAAGTATTACACTCACTATAGGCGGTTTTTCGACATTGTGTCCCGAAACCGTCTTACTCACACTACCTAGAAATTCAGCAGCGGCATCTCTGCCAGGTCGTTTGTGATATTCAAACCCGATTGCGTCGGATAAACGAGTATCTCTGAAAAATATCGCAACATCTCCAGCACGAGTATGAATGTTGTAAGGTTCAAAATGGGTTACCGGTTTGCCGTCTTGTCTGACCCGACTCAATTCCAGCACTGCTTTGTCGGTCGCTATCCAACTGATTCCTTCATTTGCGAACAGTTCAATAATTTCAGGACACACACTGCCTTCGGACGGCCACATTCCGCGTGGCTGCACTCCTAGGTCGCCGGCGGCAAACGATATGCCTCGATGTATCTGCTCTGCAGCATCTTGCGGGAACACGAAGTTGATTTTATTGATTCGATCTTCCGATAAAATCGTCGATGCATTTCGAGTGTTTGCAATTAGCGGAAGTATGGGATGGTAAAAAGGTGTCGTCGAGATTTCAACCGCTGTCTCAACCGCAACAGATCTCCAAAGCTCCAGCAGCTTTTTCATGCAGCTGTCTTGGTATTTAACGAGATCCGCTTTATCTGATTCTGTATAGTTCTGTCCTTTTTTAAGCAGATCAAGAGCGATATCTTCTTTCCTTGCGGTGAATCCGAGCCATGCTAGGTTGAAGAGAACCTGTAAATCTCTAAAATCGTCTTCAGTAAATCGGCCAAGAACGAGATCGATTTCCGTATGTTGAATTGAAACCCCGCGCTTTCTGGCAAGCGTCCAATATCTTGGGATTGGTCGTATGCAGTTATCCCAGTTGATACTAAAGAAATACTTTAGAATAAATTTCTTGTCGTCATGTGTAAGCTCGCTTGCGGGTTTCAGCGTTAGTGTCCTAAACCTATCAGTGACGCCACCTGTCAAATAATCCTTTATCTGGAGAATTAACGAAGGAACGATATTAAGCGTATGCGCTGCCTCCGGGTATTCGAGCATTTTCGAGGCGATGTCTAAATAGCCTTTCGTCGCATGGAGTCTTACCCAAGGCAAAAGATAATCGCCGGTTGCGGCTGATTTGTAGAGCGGCTGATGCATATGCCATAGTAACGAAAGATATACTTCACGTTCGCCTGCCACGATTTACTCCCAAATTAAACGCAAAACTCGAACCAACGAACAATTGTGAACCTAGATTCTATCAATATGCTTCAAAGTGCACAAGGAGAAACGCTATCTCACTCTCTATAAGTGCGCTCTAAGCAAAATGCGAAAATATCAAACGCAAACTTTGTTCATCGAACGCAGTGTTTGTGATAGGATTGCTTGAACTGCTTAAAGGTAGTTCTTCACTTACTGTAAATTAACTTGTGTTTTTTTGAGAGGGTGTTATGACTCACGGTCAATTTGTCGTTCCCAAACCAACAAACGAGCCAATAAAGGCTTACGCGCATGGTTCCATTGAGCGCGAATCACTCAAAGCGAAACTCAACGAAATGTTGAAACTTGATATTGAAGTCCCGTTGATTATCGGCGGAAAAGAAGTGCGCACAGGCAAACTTGGCGAAATGCGCTGTCCGCACGACCACAGACACTTGCTTGGCAAATTCCATATGGCTGGGACCGAAGAAGTTGAACTTGCTATCGAAGCTGCACGAGAAGCTTGGGTTGAATGGAGCGCTCTTCCATGGCAGCACAGAGTGAGTATATTCTTAAAAATGGCTGAACTTCTCGCAGGTCCTTGGCGTGACACTCTCAACGCTGCGACGATGCTTGGTCAGAGTAAGAGCGCTTATCAAGCTGAAATAGACAGCGCATGCGAGCTTGTCGATTTCTGGCGCTTCAACCCTTGGTATGCGCAATCAATATACGCCGAGCAACCGCCTTATTCACCCACCGGCAATTGGAACTATGTCGAGCAACGTCCACACGAAGGCTTTATTTTCGCAGTAACGCCATTCAACTTCACGTCAATCGCTGGCAACTTACAGACGAGTCCAGCACTAATGGGCAACGTGGCTCTTTGGAAACCGGCGTCGAGTTCTGTTTATAGCGGCTATTGGTTGATGAAGTTGTTTGAAGCTGCCGGCATGCCTGCAGGAGTAATCAACTTCGTTCCGGGCAGCGGCGGCAACGTCGGTAATCCGGTTATGGCATCGCCCGAACTTGCAGGCGTCCATTTCACGGGAAGCACCGCCGTCTTCCAGAACATGTGGAAAACTATCGGCACTAATATTCATAAATACAACGCCTACCCACGCATCGTCGGCGAGACTGGCGGAAAAGACTTTATTTTCGCACACGCATCCGCTGACGTGACTGCACTCGCAGTCGCGCTAGTACGCGGCTCGTTTGAATATCAAGGTCAGAAGTGCAGCGCGGCAAGCCGCGCGTACATCCCTGAAAGCATATGGCACGACGTTAAGTCGAAGATGCTCGATATGCTCGGTGAGATAAAGATGGGGCCTGTAACCGACTTCAGAAATTTCATGAACGCCGTCATCGACAAAGCTGCTTTCGATACGATAAAAGAATACATAGACTATGCGAAGAATTCGAGCGACGCACAGATTATCTTCGGCGGTAACTGCGACGACTCGGTCGGCTATTTCATCGAACCCACCGTAATTTTAACGACGAATCCGCGCTTCAACACGCTGTGTGAAGAGATATTCGGTCCGGTGCTGACTATTTTCGTTTACAAAGACGACGAATTCGAGGATACGCTTCGCTTGTGCGACACGACATCACCCTACGCGCTTACAGGAGCCGTTTTCGCAAATGACCGTTATGCAGTGAACATAGCATACGAAGCCTTAAGATTCGCGGCAGGCAACTTCTACATAAACGATAAGCCTACGGGCGCGGTCGTGGGTCAGCAGCCGTTCGGAGGAGGACGAGCGAGCGGTACGAACGACAAAGCGGGAAGTTATATCAATCTTCTGAAGTGGTGCAGTCCGCGCGCCGTCAAAGAAAACTTCAATCCGCCGCATGACTATAAGTATCCGTTTATGCAAGGCGATTAGCAGCGAACAGAACAAGCACACAACCACCATTTTCATCGCTGAACGTAGCGTGTAACACTCTGCTATAGAGAATGTTGCATAAATTGCGCAGACACTATGGCAGTCTCGAATTTGCTAATGAAATGAGTTTTAATGCAACAAAAACCGAAATCTATGCTCTAAACATTGTCGATTTTACAATTTGCGTTAACTAAATAGCACGCTAGTTTTTCGAGCGTTATAGCTCTTAGCGTTGTTTAAGATTTTTCCAAGTTTCAACCTCGCGCGTTTCACGCCAAAATCGAATGGGTAGAATTAGAGCGGTGAGGATTACGTTTATGTTGTCCTAACCTGAAGTGAAATTCATTAATCATTGCCTATTTTTTCTGGAGTGATTCGTTATGATCGACACAAAAGTTTTTCGGAATCATGTAATAGACATTAAGCTGCCCGTGGCTCAAGAATACACAGCAGTTCTACGTCTTTTTGTAGCCGGCATCGGCAATATGTGGAACATGACGCTTGATGAGATTGACGATCTCAAGCTGACAGTAACTGAAGCGTTTCTCGATATCGTTGACCGCAACACTAACTTAAATGGACACGTGAGCATTCGCTGGCGCGTGGATGCCAACAGAGCTGTTATTACTCTAACGGACCCAAACCGCACGATTCGCAAAATCGCTCAAAGTCCTGTACTTACGCTTCTTGCTGAAAGCGGCAAAGAAATCGATATTCTCGAAGTAGGCGGCGAAAATCGCGTCGAGCTTGGGTTCGCATTGCGCCTGCCTGAAAACGAACCGATTATGCACGATAATTAAGTCGCTTCTAATTCATGATTTGCTTTAAGGGGGCGGTATTGCCCCCTTTTTTGTTGTAGTTATAAGTTACGGGAGGTCTGGCTGGTAAAATTGCTGGTTGATAAAGTTGAGGTTTCCCAGGATGACGATTTAATGGTGGAAGAAACCGATCAAGCGGTTTTGGATGAACTTGAATTGTTTCGCGTCTATCGCGCAACTCCTAACGCGCAAAACGAAGAAATTCTATTGAAGAAATTTGAGAAACTCGTTTACCGCATTATCAGAGACTTCAATGTAAACCCTTTAGACATCGAAGATGTAAAACAAGTCGGCATGACAGGCTTGTTGCTCGCAATAAGACGATATAAACCTGAAACCAGCAATCGTTTCTCGACCTTTGCATGGCCCACGATTCGCGGTGAAATCCAGCGGTACTTTCGCGATAAGCGATGGGCGTTGAAGGTGCCGCGTAAACTTAAAGAGACAAGCCAGCGTGTATTCACGGTTCAAGCTCTTCTGGCTGCAAAACTGGGACAAGAACCTACAGCAAAAGACATCGCCGCCGAGACAGGTATGTCGGAAGAGGAGATCATCGAGGCAATGGAACTTGGCAGCGCATATAGCCCGAAATCATTTTGCGACAACGCGGATGATGACGAGTATGGTAAATACGTTACGAGTTCGCAAATAGCCGACAACGATAGTAACGAGACAAAACAAAATCTCTTTTGGGAATCTTTGTTCAGCCATTTGAATCCGGTCGAAGCCGAAGTGTTGCGAATGAGATTCTTGGATGGAATGACACAACGTGAAGTAGCTGAAAAACTCGAATCGAGTCAAATGTATGTTTCGAGAATTCAAAGGATTGCGCTTGAAAAACTAAGGCGAATCGCTGACGAATTTGACGTTGTGGATCTCGATTAGCCAATATTGACTCCACTAGATGTTTATAAACTGCTGTTACTATACGGTTCGCAAATGAGATACGCATTCGTCCCCACAATTCATTGATGAATCACCAGTTAACAGCTGAAGTATCGATTCATGAAAGCAATAGAACAGAATGCGATAGTTTCGGGTATAATTAAAACTCGATGGGGTATATGACTACAGGTTTCAAAGGTTCAAGCCCAAGAATGGGTTTGCCACAACACCTGTCGAATTATGTGGCGACGGTGACCACGGACGCCAACGGCAATATCACGGAGATAGGGGAAGTGCGGAACGTGCTTGGCACGCCGACGACGGTTTCGACGAACACCTTCGAGTACGACCCACCACGCCCCGGACAGCGCTGTTTACGGCGCGCGTTGGCTGGAACGTCGTTAAACTACGTTCAAGATTTCCCGGGACGTGCAATGTCCATCGGCATGAATGCCGACGCTCCTGTTTTTATATCCATCAATTCCGGCATTAGCACGACGATTACGCACGAAAGTCACAACTGTAATTTCAGCTCAAAGGCGGCTGTCCAAGCGGCGCAAGTTATCTCCTGCTAAAATCAAAGTGATGAATACGATTGCCAACTCATGCATCAAGAACGATTACGACGGTGATAGCGGATCCTCGCTTAGATACCGTCACCTGACCTGCGAAATTGCTGAAAATGCCGAGTTCGCCCGCAACCATTTTGTAGTTATCATTAACTGCTCCGAGTTTGGCGGCGACATTCTGCCAGGACAGTTTGTAAACCTGAAGTGCGACAACGACAAGTATGGAAAACTGTACAGACCTTTTAGTGTGATGCAGTTCGACAAGCAAACGCGCCAAATTGAAATTTACTACCATGTAGTCGGCGAAGGGAGTAGGTGGCTTGCGAAGCAGAAACCCGGCGCGAACTTAAAAATGCTACTGCCGTTAGGCAACTCGTTTTCGGTGCCAAAGGAGGCGAGATATATAGCGCTTGTTGCAGGCGGAGTAGGTGTCGCACCGTTGCTTTACCTGAACAACTATTTAAAAAGCAATGATAGGAACATAGAAGTTACATTTCTTATGGGTGCACGAACACTTCAAGGACTGTGTCTTCCTCTTTTCGAGCGATACGGAATAGAGCCCGTTTGCGCAACGGACGACGGCACATTCGGAGAGAAAGGTCTAGTGACGGACTTGCTTGTAGAGCGCATGAAATTATGCAGCGAGAGCGCCGAAGGCTTCGAATCTGGCGATTCAGAAGATTCGACTGAAACAATAAAAACGCCTGACTATGTCGCCGCCTGTGGACCAACGTCTATGATGGCTGCTGTGCAGAAAATTTGCGCTGGTCGCGCTGTTGGAGAAGCGAGTTTGGAAGAACGAATGGCTTGCGGTATCGGCGCATGCATGGGCTGCGTTGCTCGAATAAAAGACGACGATGGCATTGCGCGCTACGCTGCAATCTGCAATCATGGACCCGTTGTTCGATTGGATAGAGTTGAGTTTTAGTTTTATTCGTCCGTTATGCGACTTATCAACCACTGAACCACGCTTTAGTATATTCATGCGCATCGAACTCGACAAGGTCGTTTACTTTCTCACCCACTCCGATAAATAGCACGGGAATGCGATGTTTTTTCACAATTGTGATAATCGCGCCACCTCGCGCTGTGCCGTCGAGCTTATTGACAATCAGTCCGCGCACTCGGCACACACTTTTGAAAAGTTCGACCTGACTAATGGCGTTCTGACCTGTGTTAGCGTCAAGGCAAAGCAGATGATGGACGTTTGCGTCGGGCGCGTTTTTCGATATCGTGCGTTCGATTTTCTGAAGTTCCGCCATCAGGTTCTTCTTCGTTTGCAAACGACCAGCGGTGTCAATGAGCAATACGTCCACGCCGCGTGCGATCGCCGCCTTAGTAGCATCGAACACTACAGCCGCGGGATCAGCGCTCTGCTGACCGGCGATGAGCGGCGTGCCTGTGCGCTCCGCCCATATTTTTAGTTGATCGACCGCCGCCGCTCGAAATGTGTCCGCCGCCGCTATAAGCACGCTCATGCCGCGCTCTTTTAAGTGATTCGCAATCTTTGCCAAAACAGTAGTTTTTCCAACACCATTAACGCCTACGAGCATAATCACGTTAAGTCTATCGAGTGTAAACGGCTCTATAGACTCGGTATCGTTCAAAATCGCCTCTATTCTCCCGCGCAGAAGTTCGATTGCGCGCGCCGCTCGCGTCGATCCTTCGTCGAGAGAGCGCGCACGTACGTAGTCGAGCAGCTCATCCGCCGTATCGCCGCCTACGTCCGCCAGTATCAAATGTTCGAACAATCCGTCGTAGAAAGCTTGGTCTGCTTCGACTCCCGCTCCCGCAAACGGTTTGAACCACTCAAGAAATCTAACTTTAGTGCGGTTCAAGCCTTTGACAAACTTTCCGGATTCAGGCTCGGCGGCAGCGCGCTCGCGCACTTCGGCAAGCTCGACTTTCGCCTGTACGAGCGTCGGATCGATTGCGAGCGCTCGGTCAAAGTAGTGAGCGGCGTCTCGATCGCGCCCAAGCTTTTTCAAGACTACACCAAGGTTGTTATTAGCGATCGCGCTGTCAGAATTGAGTTCGACCGCGCGCCTAAGCGCCTCTTCCGCTCGTGCGTAATCGTTTCGGTCGAGGTATATTGCTCCTAGATGATTATACGCGAGCGAATCTTCCGGATCGAGTTCGACCACGCGCCTAAGCGCAACGACCGCCTGCTCAAGATCACCGCTATCCTCGCACGCGACCGCATAGTTGAACTGCGCCACAGGGTCGGTCGGCAGCATCGCCGCTACTTTGCCGAATTCAATCGCAGCATCGCCTACCTGCCCAGCTTTCAAAAGCATCGCCGCATATCTCGTAAGCAGAAACGGATCAGCAGGCGACGCAAGCGCAGCCGCTCGCGCATCGCCGATTGCGTCGACGACGACCACCGCCGCCGCATCCTTCCCTTTTTTCTTGAACAAATCAAGCAAACCCATAAACTACATCTCCGAACCCTTTGATACCTCGACGCCGCGCCTTGACTGGCTAAAGCGCGGCATAGCGATATGTTAGCTTTTACGAACCGAAAAAAGCAACGAACCCCGTGATTATGAAAATATCGCCCCGTAAACTGCTCCCGCGCACCGAACGCTACACGCACACCCACACGCACTACACCACGCGCTAAACAACCGCAAACTTGTTTTACGCAGAACGGGCGAAAGCGTCATCGCTATGGTATAATATCTGTGCTTACGAAGCCAATCGAAATCTGTCGCAAAGCTGCTAGAAGTCATAAGGCGGAATGCGGAACAACGGAACATTACAACGACACACCCGTCAACGGGATTGTAACTTGAAAGATGCGAGTCGCAGCAAGCGATTCGGTTGCAGAGTCGAATATTGGCTCTTTGGAATATCCCCGTTCGGCTCTATCGTAAAGCGCATTGTTTGCCAAGCGTCAATAAAGCGTCATGTTGTGTTATTATTGTTGGGTTTCGCTTATTGCTTGAATGAGCGCTAGGGAGTTAGCGAAACAGAGTTTACAAGGGAGGTTTCGATGAAATTTTCGAGATGTGGTGGAAGTGTAAACGTTGCCCCTTCCGAAAGTAACGGGGGGGGGGGCGGACGCGCGCAAATGCGCAAACTCCGCTCATGTAAATGTAAATGAACATGTTGAAGAACACAGACCGGACAGCGTCATTCACGGAGCGCGTTCGTCCGAATTGCAGAGATTTTTTTTTGCAGTTACAATCTTTATCGTCATGCTTACGTTAGGTTTAATCGCGGCGTCATGCGGCAAATCGGGCAAAACGCTTGTGTCACAAGA
>CAZRQJ010000096.1:0-8824 GCA_964602075.1 uncultured Planctomycetia bacterium | reverse complement strand
GCCGATTCGTTTGTGAGTGCTTTACCTGCGCTTGCACGCGCGCCTTTACCGTCGCAAGATACGACTGTTGCCAATAAGAATAAGATAACGAACAAAACCGTGAGAGTAGCGGAATCCCCAAACCGCGTCGTCTCGTTCGACCCACCACTTGCAACAACTTCACTTTCCCGTGCACGATCAAGCTTGATTTTGCGTCTCGGAAGCCATCCTCCAAGTAGATAAACGCAACGCTTTTTAGCGCGCTCGACAAAGAAAGCACCCCAGTAATCCAGCATCGAATTCTCCAATGATAAAAAAAGAAATAAAAACAACGAACATATTGTAACCATTGTTGATAAAAATAGCTACTACAAAAGTGTGAAAGATTGCAACGATGAGCATTTGGCGCACGTTGGCGTGAACCCTTAACGGCAGTGGTAATACAATACTCGCGCTATTGCGCTAAATAGAATCTAACGAATCCGATTCCGTATTCAGCTTTGTAATCGTCAATCAGTGTCACGTTGATTTGTTTTGTTAGAAATCCACCGGAATCTGAAGCGATAGTTGGAAAGTCTTCGTCTGCCAACATTTTCGAGAAACCGGGGACAAATTCAATTGGAAGATCGGTAGCGATAGCGACTATGTATTCAAGCCCTTCGGCTGGTTCGCCGAGTGTCCATTTGTAATGTGCGCCTTTCGGCGGAAACTGGACGATCTCGCCTTGTTTAACTAGGTTGTCGCGCGCGCTTTGATTTGGAAATATAACTTTCACTCCGCCTGTCTTGCTGATGTTGAATATGTAGAGGTAACAGTCACGCTCTGGCTTGACCGATAACGAAATGGACTCACCGACGTGATAAACCGGAGAATCACCCTCTTTGTTTACATCAACTTTTAATCGATACGCACTCTTTGTGAAGAGTTTGTTTGGATCGGCTTCGTTTCTGCCAATTACTTCCAGCATTTCCAGCGGTACAAATGCTTCACCGCCGAGCGACGGCATTTCACCAGTCAATTTGTATACAAGGTCGCAACCCATATTGATTATTGTATGATAGTAGGCGTCGTTGTCTGTGATTGCTTGATCGGAAAAAACAACCTCACCCGTTTCGCCGTCAACAAGGCGAATCGCTATGATTGTAAGGTTTGCGTCGGATGTAATCTCGCCCATCAAAAGATGCGTCGTACCCAGCAGTTTTCCAGACTCTTTCACGGTTGCCTCATCTACGAAACCGCTGATGTCGAACCGCTGGTCGGCAAGCAGTTTATCGAGCTGCGACCGTTCTACTACGGTTAGTTTTGACGAACGCGCAAGCTGGGTTGAGAATAGACCAGCAGCAGTTTCACCATCGATACTTGTGGTAGAGCTGAATTTAACAACGCCGATAACGAGCGAGCGATCAGAATCGATAGGAAAAGTCTGCGCGACAACATTGCCGTGTGCAGAAAACACAATAATAATTATTGAAGCCATTAAGTACTTTAGGAGCATCACTCACCTGTTCCGTTTTTTTACGAGACTTATGTTCAAAGCGATACTAGCCAAATCCGTGTGGAAAAGCGTGATTGCGGCGAACCCAGAAGCCCCAGCCTTAAGAACGTCTATACAGTTCTCCCATGTTATGCCACCTATTCCGACAACTGGAATTGTCACGTTTGCTGCAACTTCAGTTAAGCGCTCCAGACCAATATAGATAGCATCCGATTTAGTTTTCGTCTGGAAACATGCTCCACAACCTAGATAAGTCGCGCCTATCGATTCAAGAGTTTTCGCGCCTTCAACAGTTCTTGAACTTCCACCGATTATGAAAGGTGTCCCGCTAGTTGCATGTTTGTATGTCTTCAAACGTGCGTCGGTTATCAATTCGTCCTGTATCCCAAGATGAACTCCGTCCGCGCCGAGCGCAAGAGCTATGTCGGTTTTGTCGTTGATAATGGATATGATATTCAACATCTTGCATTTCTCGACGAACATACCGCCGATGTGTTTCATATACGCTTCTGTTGAGTCTTTTAAGCGAAGCTGTACGATTCTAGCTCCAGCTTGCGCGATCGTAGTGAGCCACAAATCCATTGAGTGGATTTCGAGCGTGGATACGTCGAGAATCGGATAAACGGGACACGCTTCAAGCGCAGCCCTCAACTTCTGTCTAGGTTTCTCCATAGCGATGCAAGCGTTCCGCGCCTCCTCAACATCCTTTCAATACGAGCGTAAAGCTCTGTTTGATGCAATTGACTCTGTAGATCGAACTGAACGTCGTTATCAATAATGTAGTCGGCAAGTTCAAGGCAACGAGAGATATTCCAATACAATCCACCGGCTTTGTCATGCATTTCGTTCTCTAAGCGTTCTTCAAGTTCAGGTAAAGGTATCGAATCCCTGCGTCGCTTTCTCTTGTGCATTCTGCTGAAGATTGTTTGAGTGGAGGCTCGCATACCTATGAGGAAAAAGCTCGGTAACTTGCGAAACTCTGCAACTTGTTGCGGGTTGATTATTCCTTCAACTACCCAATAAGGTCCACCGGTCTTGATGATATATGTTCTTGCCAGAATTGCCAGAATGTTCCTTCCTTTCTTCTTGACGAGTCTGTCTTCGAAGTATTTCAAGTTTTCTCGCGTTACCGGCATATCGCGCTCCAGCAATTCGTATCGAACCATGTCTCGCAGGGTTGTGTATTTGAATCCAAACCCCTCAAGCACGCGCGCTACAACGGACTTTCCCGATGCGGTTACGCCGGTTAAACCGATGACTTCTTTAGGCAATCGTGCACGCGCAGAACGGTCGAGAGACGACATAACATATATAGAATATCAGAAACAAACAAAGATATACACATTATTGATAATTACAGACCAGAGATTGCATCATCACACGGCTATTGGTAATGCTCATTTTTGTAATTCTCTAACGTCTGGTTTAAGCTCAAGTTTGTTCAAGTAAATGTCGTAATCGCTTTCGGTTGGTGTGGACTCTGCACCGTGATGACGTTTGATAAGCGAAACTATAACGGCTTCAAGTAGGTTGGTTCCAAAACTGCGTCCGTCAAAAACTGGTGTTGTAGTAATCAACCACTTAACCCCACGCTCGCGGAGCATAATCACGTCTTCGTCGGTTGTGGTGTTTGTCAAAACAGCTTTACCTTCCAAATCGAGCGGAGCATATCTTTTTATGTAATTGAAATCGCCGCATATCCACTCTGCATCGCTAAAAAACTTTGGATATCTCGGTTTGCATTCGTTCTGTTTTTCGCCAACGGGATAAATCCAATGAAACGGCAGGCGCGTATAAATCGGCAGGAGCGTATAGCCAAAAAAGCTAAGCAATGCATAGGTTCTTATCGGCACCGGGACTCCCACTGCAAATGCAAGGTCGCCATAATTGATTGATTGAGCATGTTTCGCCAGCGCTTGCGCCATTCCGGTGCGGTCTATTCCGCTGACTAGCAAAGCTCGACTGTCTTTCAGTTTTGGCTCGCCAGTGAACTCACGCGCTACCCACTCGACAGAACGGCGTTCGAGCGTGTTTTTCAACCCGCTGCCATCGACGACGGGCGAAATCTTTGCGCAGCGAGCCATTCTAAGTGCGTCTCTAACAGTGTATTTACGTGTTCCGACCCATAAATATAAGTCGATGCCTCCTAGACCGAATGCGTCAACCTTTCCGTCGTATTCTGCGATTAATTGACAGGCTTTGTCGAGATTGCCATCAGTTCCTTTTCGTTCGATTACTATATGTTCACCCAACAAGTCGGTTTCCACCCTCTTGTCGCGCTTGCTTGACCCAAGTGACACGCTAAGTACTTTGATGGTCATAATTCCTCCGAGTTATCGGCTGAAGTTTTATGCGAGCTATCTGCCGTCGGTCGATCGTTTTGTTTGTGATTGAGAGCACTATCGTTTTCGAGCTTAGAATTATTGCCAGAAATCCCAGTAGTGACGGCGCGATTCCAACCTTCGGCAACGATCTCTTCTATTTTCAAGACGGCTTTTGCAACCATATCAAGCGCAATCGGTCGCTCTTCGGGTTCAAACCTATCGAGAACATAGTCTGACAAGTAATCCAGATCAGAGCCGCTTATTCCGAGTTTCAAACGGTAGAAATCGCCTGTGTAGTGTCGAATAATGCTCTCAACGCCTTTATGCCCGCCAGCGCTACCACCAAGTTTCAAGCGCAGCTTTCCGAGAGGTAAACTGACATCGTCGAAAACAACAAGTAGATTTGCACTTTTATTTCTGCGCATCAGAGGCCCAATGCATAATCCGCTGCCGTTCATGTATGTCATCGGTTTCGCAAGCAGAACTGCGTGTCCTTTGACTGTAGAGTCGTGCATTTCACCGTTACACTTCGTGTATGAGCGGCTCGCACCCCATTTTTCCTTTAGCGCATCGATGACCCAAAAGCCTAGATTGTGGCGCGTGTCGGCATATTTTCTGTCTGGATTGCCTAATCCGCAGACAATCCAATCATATTCAAATTGGGATTTTTTTCTAAAAAGCACAGCAAAATTATATCACTGCATCGTTTAGGATCGAAAATTCAAACGACCTATTTAACCGCCCCAATCGAGCGCTTCTCTTCCGGCGTCCATAAGCTGACGCGCTCGATTATCGTCGTGGTTGAAGGCTTCCAGAATATCGAGTAAGGCAGCATTTTGAAAACTGCCAATTGCAATGAGCAAAATACCGTCTTTTTCGAGAGTGACGATTCTCAAATCGGAACCTTCTATGTGGCTCTCGATTGTTTTAGAGAGACCGGGCTTCATAGTTTGAAAGACGCTCACGATTTCCGACGTGGATTTATTAACAAAGACCGCCTGATAGACTAATGCGCCTTTTATAAAGTGGGGGCGCAAAGTATCGAAATCGAATTCTTCCGGAAGCGATTCTTTGCTTGGAACAAGCGGCAGCCAAGGCGGTTTGCCACCGCCGGGTCCGCCCATAAATCTGTGTTGTTTTGGCGGTTTGATAAATCCTACGGGTATTTCAAACAATGCGTCGTCAATTTCTGTTGGTTCGATAAATTCAAGCTCGGTTACTTCAAACGAAAAAATCGTACCAGCATTGCTGTAAAGCTCGTATTTCAAAGGAAACGAGTTAGATTTATCGACAAAAAACTCGTATGACAAATCTCCGCCTTCGGATACAAGCGAATATGTTTCACGGTTTCCCAAAGTTCTGACCGTGATTTTTGGACTCGGCAATTCCATAAAATTCCTGAACGGACCTTCGTCGAGAATTTCGCGGACGCCGCCCCAAGCGCGAGGATTTTCGACAGCGACTTTTCTGTCGGGGTCTATTAAAAACCTTCCGTTATTGTTGCATATAAAATAAACGGGTGTTTTTGTGAATTTTCCATCAGCCCCGCGAGTTAACGGCTGAACAAATAGAAAGCCTAAGTAGGAATGGACCAATTCGTAGTAAAGCTCTCGTTGCCCTTTTTTTGATAACGGTCGGTTTATTGTAATCAAGCATGTGTAACTGCGATTTTCGATTACTTCTCTAACTTTATAGGTGAGTTGATCGAGTTTTGGAGTCGAATCTTGAGCGGTTGAAGCCGATGCAAGCAAGAGAATTAACCCTAAAATCGACAGCGATGATATGAATCGCGGCATATCTAGTTTCCTTTATCGCTCTGTTTATCGCCTTTAGAATCTTTTGCATGAACAACCTTGAATTCGTCGTTGCTCGCAACAGCGTATTTTTGATTTTCCATTTCGCTTTCCGCCATTCTGTGGCTATCGACAGCGAACTCCAATAAATCTTCAGCGGTTAGGTTGTCGCCTGCTACTTGGTTTGTGCCGCCAGGCAGCTCGCGATAGCCTTGAAGTACTTGAGATGGCTGCCCGCTCATATTTGGAATTCCAAACCAAACAAACATAGCAAAAACAACAACGAATGCTCCAGAGCATACAAAACGCAAAACGTTTTTTCTTGAACGAGCGCGCTTTTCTGAAGTTATGATGGCTAGAATTCTTGTGTCTAAGTATGGCGAAGGCTCGTCACGTTCACAACATGCCACAGTAAGCTTCAACTCGCGCTGCATCTCAAACTCATTGCGGCAAGGAGTGCAAACGTCTATATGCCGGCGAATTTTCTCCGCAATCTTTGTGTCGCGCAGTTCGCCGTCTAAATAAGAATCAAGATTTTTTCTAATGTATTCGCAGTTCATAAAATCAACCCATCTAAGAAAGTGTAGAGATTAGCCAAGATCGCTTTCGGATATGCCTGTTTTTTCGAGAAGTTCTCTTAGCTTTTTACGTGCGTAAAAGATTCTCGATTGAACAGTTCCGAACGGTATGTTCAAGGATTCCGAGATCTCTTGATAAGAAAGCCCTTCAAGATCGCAAAGCACAAGTATGTTTCGTTGTTGTTCAGGCATTAGGTCTAAACAGCGTTTTACATGACTTCGCATATGATCCCGATTCAACTCCTGCTTGGGGTTGCTTGAGTCAATATAAGACTCGTGTAAATGCTCCTCCGTGTCAACAACTTTCGGACGTTTTTTCCTTATGTTATCAAGCGTCAGGTTGTATGCAATGCGGAAGAGCCAGCTCTTGAAACTCGATGCGCTTTTCAACGAACGAATATTGAAAAAAGCCTTAACGAAAACCTCTTGGGTCAGGTCTTCGGCATCTTCGTTATTACGTACCATTCCACGAATAAAGTGGAATATGCGTCGCTGATACGCGTTTATGAGCTTGCCAAAAGCAACTTCATCACCCTCACGGACACGTTCGATAATGATCGATTCATTCGAAACTTCATCTAATGCGTTTTGTGAGAGCACTTTATACTCCGATCCAATCAAAATCTGCTCCACGAACAACAATGACGAGTGCCATCTCGTCGTGTTCGATTATAACTCGGAAATATTTAGTTTCATTTGTGAAGGCTCACTTGCTGGATCCTAGTGTGCTTTGAGCTGACTTGTTTGAGTTAAGCGTCACAAACATCTTAAAAACTGAAACATGTTACAATTAAACCGAGTTTTCGTATAGAATTTACAAGGGTTCTTGGGTTTACGCGTTTGCTAAAAAATGTGACGAGTATCACAAGACCCAGAATCACTATTCTGGAGGGTGGTATGGCTCTATTACAGGAAAAACTTGCGAAGTTGATCCCGCCGCTTCGCGAGGAAATAAAAAGTATTGTCAAGAATCACGGCGATCAGGTAATCGGCGAAGTGACAATCGGACAAGCGTATGGCGGAATGCGCGGCGTCAAAGGTTTGATTTGTGATACATCCCTTGTTGAAGCCGACCAAGGTTTGATCATTCGTGGATACCCAATTTTAGATATTCAAGATAAGTATCCCGAAGAAATTTTTTGGTTGCTTGTCACGGGTGAACTGCCGAGTGCGGAAGAATTTGCTGATCTCAAGAACGACATAAGCGCACGCAAAGGCGTTCCAGGATACATCTGGGATGTTATTAAAGCGATGCCAGCGGACAGCCATCCTATGGCGATGTTCGATGCTTCGATTATGGTTCTTGAGCGTGAAAGCAAATTTCGCGCGCAGTACGATGCGGGTATGAAGAAGCAAGATTACTGGGTTCCTATGCTTGAGGACGCTTTGAACATAATCGCTTGGAGTCCGGAAATTGCCGCAGGTATTTATCGCATCCGCTATGGGAAAGGCGAGCCAATTGCACCAAGAGCCGATCTTGACATGGGCGCTGATTATGTCTCAATGCTTGGGATTGACGATCCAACTGGCGAGTTTGCAAACCTGATGCGTTTGTATCTGACGCTTCACAGCGATCACGAGAGTGGTAACGTAAGCGCAAACACGTGTCACACTGTTGGCAGTGCGCTTAGCGATGCGTATTATGCCGTCAGCGCTGGGCTTAACGGACTTGCAGGCCCGTTGCACGGACTTGCGAATCAGGAATGCTTGAAGTTTATCCTTGAACTGCACGAAAAATTCGGAGGAGTTCCATCGGACGAAGATCTACGTAAATTCGCTTGGGACACTTTAATGAGCGGGCAAGTAATACCGGGATATGGACACGCTGTGTTGAGAGTTACGGATCCAAGATTTACTTCGTTCCGTGCTTTCGGACTCCGCGTGTGCGGCGACGATCCTATCTTCCAACTTGTGGACAAGGTATTCAACATCGTGCCGGGTGTTCTGCTTGAACAAGGCAAAGCAAAGGATCCATGGCCAAACGTTGATGCCGGGAGCGGTGCGCTTCTGTATCACTTCGGACTTCGCGAGTTCGACTACTACACAGTTCTATTCAGCGTAAGCCGTGCGCTTGGAATGCTGTCGCAACTCGTATACAACCGTGCATTAGGCACTGCGATTACGCGTCCGAAGAGCGTAACGACCGACTGGATCAAAGCTCAAATCGCAAAAGCTCAAGCTCAAGCATAGCAGCTGTAGAACTTCATTAACGAATTGCACCGGAGGCATGGGTGCTCATAATGGTGCGTTTGACAACAGCTGTTAAGCACCTCTAATTTGGCTAGGCGGACGTAAGTCCGCCTTTTTCTTTATTGAACAACAAGTTCCATAGTTCTTCCGATTGTGCCGCGGTTGTCTGCCATTTGAAAGTTGATTTCATACGTATCGGCGGTTTCAAATGCAAACACAGGATTTTGTTCGCGACTGTCCCACACCCAGTCACCGTTGAAATCCCATGCGAAATTCGGATTAGTTTTATCTGCGTTTAGATACGATGCTGTAAATCTATATTGACGCGGTTCGGATATGTTTAACTTGGCTGATATTGTCGCCGTCAACGGTCGCAGTATTTTGAACGTTGTCGCTTTGACTCGCTCCTGTCCGGCTGTATCCTTGAACGACACGGTTACAGGAAACACACCGACCGAGCTGTAC
>CAZRQJ010000095.1:0-8862 GCA_964602075.1 uncultured Planctomycetia bacterium | reverse complement strand
TTGGCGAGAAAGCATTAGGCTGAATTCAATTTATACCGACTCTTACGCCGCAATGGCAGATTTGTACGAGTCTCGCGGAGATATGCAAAAAGCCCTTGAAGTGCTTCAAAAAGCGGTTGCGGCTAACCCCGATGATGTGTACATCAGTTACCGATATGGATTGTCCCTAAACCGAACCGGTAATTACCAAGCTGCATTGGAGCAGTTTCGCGAAGTTGTTTGGCAGGAACCCGATAACGGCGATGCATACTTTGAAATGGGTGAGGCATATTTCAGCACTGGTGATTACAATAGAGCTGTTAGGTTTTACACCGAGGCTGTACGCGTTTATCCAGATTGGGCTTGGGCAATTTACAGACTTGGCGCAGCTCAATATGAAAGCGGAGATAATGCGGCTGCAGTTGAGACGTTAAGGCAATCAGTTTGGTTAGATCCGTACAACGAACAAGCTCGATTTCTTCTAGGGATGGCACTCTACGGTACAGGTGATGCCTACAAAGCTGAATTCATAATGCGTGAAATCATTGCGATGAATCCAAATCACTCTCGCTCTCACAATTATTTAGGAATTATTTTGAGCGATCAAGGCAACTACGAAGGCGCGATAGCAGAGTATAAAATCGCGCTAGAACTTGAGCCCGACTTTGCTTATGGATGGTACAACATTGGTCTAGCATTTCAAAGCGCAAAGATGAACAAAGAAGCTTGCAGCGCTTATCGCCAGTACATCGTTTTGACGCCTGAAAATCCCGACGGAGACCACACTGAAGTGCAAGGTTGGATTGACGAATTGGAAGAATCCGCTTAAAGCGTAATTCTACAGGCTTAATCGAGTCCGCTGCGCTATATGGAAGCGCTTATACACTTCGCTTTACAAAAAAACCGGTTAAAGTGCAACCGGTCTGCATAATTGCCAATTTGTCGAACTTTGACTTATACAAACATAATGCCTATAATGAACCGTTCGTCAATTGTCGTTCGAGGTGCGTTATGCGGGGTAAGGATCGAGTTGCGGCATTTATAATGGATTGGCTATATTTTATTATAGCTGCTGCAGGGCTAATGCTGATTGCGGCACTCCTACCCATGTTGACTTCGTCAAAGTACGCATTAGATATTCGATACAGAAGCGATCACAAAGAGAGAAGTTCATCGAACGTTGAATACGAGAGTGATAAATCTTCAATTTTGCCTTTCATTCCGGAAGCCTCCGAATCCGTGCATTCGTATGACGGTTTTGAATACAAGGCTGTGTTTCATACAAATGAATTACCATCGTCACAATCACGAGCAATTCGCGCAGCAACCGCAATCGGCAACCCGATTCTAACAACCGGTGCATCATTGCGATATCGCGGATTAGCAGCCGGACTTCGTGGGGCAAGCGCAACAGGCAAAGGTGATGCAGCGTTGAAACTCAATGGATTTGTTGCACCATTTTTGTTTACACTCATATTTATCATAATGCTCTACGCGGCTGATAGGTTTTCCAAACATACGAATGGTGCGGTGCGCCTACTGACTGCATTTTTCATACTCTGGTTCTTATACTCAATGACGCTTGGAGCTGTAGCCCTATTCACAGCGCGTACTTTTGTAAACGACATCATCGTTCGGTTTGGAGTCGATTTAGACCCGCTGCCGATGATGTTACTAGACGCACCTTTTAGGATAGCAATTCTGGGGGGATTATATCTTTTAATAGTAATTGCGATTCGCAAAGGCAAGGCGGATAAACTGAAGAATACGGATGAAACTACCGACGACAAGGAATCAGTTAATGCAGGTGTGGAATAGAAATACCTTCTACATCGTCAGTTACGCATAGTTGATTTGACTATAAACAACGCCATAACAAATAGTAGCGTTTCCACTAATACAATTGCCGCACCACTCGGCACATCTATCTCGTAGGATAACCAAAGGCCAATCAGCACTGAAAATGCGCCTATGGCAATTGAGGCAATAGTCATAACCGAGAAGTGTCGCGCGATAATGCGTGCGGTCGCTGCAGGAATAACAAGAAATGCGCACGCAAGGACTATCCCAACGATTTTAGCCGATACGACAACTGTTATTGCTATCAACACGCTTAGAACATAATCGTGCAGTTTGACAGGCAATCTATCAGTAATCGCTGCTTCACGATCAAAAGTGGCGTATGCCCACACGCTCCAAAGCGGAATGGAAGCGCATGCCAGTGTAAGCACGAGCACTGATGACAGAACATCTGTCGATCTAATGGACAAAATTGAGCCGAATAGGTATGAAAACGCATCAGTAGTGTAGGTCGATATTCGGGAAATGAACAGAATTCCGAGTGCCATAGACAGAGCGAAGAAAACACCGATAACCGTGTCTGATTGTAATCCAGTCTTGTCACGAACATAAGTTATCAAGACTGCAACTAATATCGTAAACGGAATAGCAACATACAACGGTTCTTGCCCAAGCATTAACGCCAAAGCTACCCCGCCGAACGCCGCATGAGCGAGTCCATCGCCGAGAAAAGAAAGGCCGCGCTGAACGACGAATACTCCGTAATAACCCGCGGCTAGTGACGTAAACAGCCCGGCAAGAAGCGCTTTCTGCATGAAACTGTGCGTAAACGCTTCAATCATGATCGGTATCCTCAAACTCGTGTATGTGACCTATGTGACCGAATGTTCGATCTAAGTTTTTCGCTGTAAGTGTCGTAGAGATTTCCCCAAATGCAATCTGCAGCCGATTCATTAAAAGAACATGTGACGCATGATGTCTCGCAGATAGCCAGTCATGTGTAACCATCAGAACAGTTACCGATTCTTTTTGTATGAAGTTGTCAAGGATACGATTCATATCGTCTTCGCCAACCGCATCTATCCCTGTCGCCGGTTCATCGAGAATGAGGATTCTCGGTTTACGAACAAGCGCTCGCGCTAAATAGACTCTCTGTAGTTCACCGCCTGATAACTTGCCTACGGGTTTGTGTATTAGATGTCCCGCACCAACCATATCGAGAGCGATGTGAACCTCGCCATGTACACAGTGCGTTGTTAGTGACGGCCAACGACGCAGCATCCCGCTTGCGACGAGATCGCACGTAGTTGCAGGAAATGTTCTGTCCATAGTTTTTATCTGTGGAACGTATCCAATTGCTAGTGGCGAGATATCGCTTAAATGACTGCCATAGACCTTAACAGAACCGCGCTCTGCAGGAATGATACCCAAAATAGCTTTAAGAAGCGTTGTCTTTCCGCTGCCATTCGGACCTAAAATCGCCGTAAATGAGCGTTGCGGAACAGAAAAACTCACATTTTCTAACGCAATATACGAGCCGAGTTTAACCGTTAGCAACTCGACTTCCAATGCAAGATTCTCTTTAATGTTCACGCTCACAAGATTGCATTATAGCTCTATCCTATCTCAAACATCCCCTTCTCTGTTGGCTTTGAGATCCGAATTGCTTATCTCTTGTAGTTAGTTGATTCCTTAACTCAAATTGTATATCTTTGTTTTCTATGCGTTGATCCACTCCGCTAGTCGTCAGTTCATACCTTATCAAGCCTTGCCTTTCGGGTCTATCGTCATTTGTTATTGATAAAACCAAACTCTAATGTGTTGATTCACAACAAGATAATCATGAACACTTCTAACATATCCTGTATCTAGTTCGCTGACATGTATCATTCCAGTTTGGAGATTTGGAAGCAGAATAAATGCACCGAAATCAGTTATATCGGTAACAAGACCAATCAACACATCACCTTCAGCAACCAGACCCGACTCAAGGTCACCTCTCTCAGAACAGGATTATATTACTCCAAATCCTTATTCAATGTGAAGAGCTCACCTATGGGTTTTGGCAGTATCACTTAGTTGGGGATCTCTGCGTGTTTCACAATATCAGTATATCCTCAATAGTAGATGTATGCCAGCGGACCCTAATCGATACTCCCAAAAAACGAAAACACTCGGTATTAAAATTCATATAACTATCTTTTAGTAAGTTCATGGTGTATCTATTTCGTAGAGGTAGCTTCCATAAGCATCGCCATAATCTCCCAACCCAGGAAGTCTTGCAATCCTCTTAAACTGCTCAGGCTCATTATCATAAAAATGTCCCGTAATCCAGTATCTTCGCTTGGACATGACAGGTAAAAAATCTTCAAAATGCTGATTAGCACACTTGTAAGCTCCGCCTCTTCTGCAACCATCACGCACCGCAGCGATATATGTAATTTCTGTTTGATGCTTGATTAAGATATCAAGTAACAACCAATTATCCATTGGAAAAAAAAGAATCGGAAAATACTCCTCGCCAAAATATTTGCTCCAAATGTTCACCATGCAGAAATACACCGTACCATCATCCACAATGGAGTCACCCCAACCTTTTTTTGGGTAATTCCATCTTAAAATTGCCAACTCAGACTCACTAAAAAGGCGAAGTGGGATTATTTGATCAATTGTTACATAAGTGCGATAATTCACGCGATCAACTGTGCTACCTCGATCTAAGTGATCCATTATCATATTGGGGAAAAAACAGTGTCTTCCTTTGGTATTTCCAACATCTTTATACAAACATACTTCACCATAATCCAGTTGATTATAAAATGTTCTGATTTTTTTTGTGGGACTCAAATCATCATCATTACGCCAGTAATCTGAGAATATAAACAAATCTACGATTGGTGTGTTATATACTTCAAGAGTATCTTTCTCGCTGAAATACGAAAGCAATTTTGTATCAAATCCTGATGATAAATACCAGAAAACTGACTTCTCACTACTTAAATGCTCTGTACGAAATTCAGATAATAAGTCTTTCCACTCTTGAATCTCGCTATCATTTACTGGAATCAACTTATTTAGCAAATCAAACAACATATATTGAACCAAGATTAAACTATTACTCTTGCGCCCGCGCGAATTACGCTTTCAAAAACACGTTTACCGTCTGCGCCACCGGTCAACTGCTCGCAAGCGCGTTCCGGATGCGGCATCATTCCAAGCACATTCCCCGCTACGTTCATGATTCCAGCGATGTTGTTCATCGAACCGTTCGGGTTATACGTTGGAGTCGCGCCGTTCGACTTAGCAACGTCGCTTTCGGGCACGGACAGTCGATCCTTCTGCCACTCTTTTACCGTGGTTGCCTTCAGTTCCGTCCGCTGACCGTAGGTTACGGTACCTATCGATTCTCCATGCCACTCACTCGTTCCATCCGGCGAGCAATACCGCCAAACAATCCGTCCCGTATCTTCGAGCATTTTTATCGTATCCGCATCGGCAAAGTAGTTCCCTTCGCCGTGTGCGATGGGAATACGGATGATCTCGCCTGCGTAGTATCTTTCTGTGAACATACTTGCAGTCGATTCGCAGCGAAGGTTGACCCATTTGCACGAAAACTTGAGCGAACTGTTGCGGATAAGCGCACCTGGAAGCAGTCCGCACTCGCACAGAATCTGGAAACCGTTGCATATACCGATTACAGGACGCCCTTTGTGCGCGAAATCGACTACGCTTTCGATAATCGGGGAAAATCGCGCAATCGCGCCCGTGCGCAGATAGTCGCCATAACTGAACCCGCCGGGTAGGATGATTACATCGCAATCCGCAAGATCGCGCTCCCTGTGCCACAAAAACTGCGTCTCGCACTTGAAAACATGCTTCACGGCGTGATAGGCGTCGTGATCGCAGTTACTGCCTGGAAATACAACGATTCCGAATTTCATGACATCCTCCGGACGAACCGAAGTCTCAATGTTAGCACACGTCGGGTGTAGCTTTAATTTCAGCAGCCTTGTCACCTAAAACGCGTTTCCGGAATTCGTTGAAATCGCTATCTTTGACAAGGAACATAGTTAAGCGAATTACTTCGTCACCAAAAACCTTCGCTTCAGGTTCCTTTAAAAATATCTCAATAGTGCTCATTCTTTTAAACATTCTTGAGTTGTCTTTCGAATAATTAATATTACTGATTGAACTGATATCTACAAGGGTGATTGCATAACCATAATGGACAATTTTCAAGCGACTATCGTTTGTAATAGATATTATATGCGACTCTTTTAAGAAGGCGAAAATTAACAGATAGCTAATTACCAACGAAATCAAACAAGCAACAACACCTGATTCAGCAGCGAGCATCAGAATACCAATAAACTTCATCGCAAAAATCGGCACTACTATTGCTGCTTCAATAAAACACATAGATGTTGATGGCCTGAGCGTTACGATATCGTCACCATCGGACAAGTCAACCTTACGTTTTAGAATTCGTTGTTCGATTTTTCCAGTGTTTAGCCTTAGATTGTTCTCTAAAACGTATTGCTTTTCACCTGATACATCAGCAACATTATGCCTGATTCTTTTGATTAGATTATAAATAACGCTTGGATTTGATACACCATCAAGAATATAATTCTTCTTTTCACTGGACGTGCGATCGGTCACAGTAAGCTTTAAGGTGTTTTTAATGACTTTCAAATCTTCGACGGAAATATCAACTATACGACTCACATTTATTACGGTTTGCTTCAATCCTAAAGCACCGTGTCGCAATTCCACGCTATCTTGAGTAACGATGACTTTTTGCAACAGCCATTTGTTTAGAATGAATAGGATAATCGCAAAACCCGACCAGAATAGAATATGAAAAACTAACGGAATGAAATATTGAGAGACGAGCATTAAAACAATTGCTACAACCAAGTAAGCCAACAATCCATCGAGTGAATAGTGAAATGTTCTTGAATCTTCACGAACAGTGTCACCCGGAGAATCTACCCCGATAAAACCACCCTTTTTGCCGTATGGATAAGACAATGCGACCACCTCACAAGGAAGTGAAAATAACCTCGTAGGAATTTAAAATCTCTCTCTTTCGATATGGATTGTCAGAGTTCTCAATAGCTCTCTTGCTTACAAAAGCAATTTCTCGACCAAGCAATTCGGCTAAAGCCATATACATTGCTCCGACTTTGAACAATCCCCACCTTGCATCATCCTCAAATGTATAAAGGAAGTCGATATCGCTTTCGTCGTCGAATTCGTCCGTGAGAACGCTGCCGAAAACCGCGAGTTCGCGTATCCGCCATTTCCTGCAGAAATCGCGAATCTCGTCCATCGGTAGTTCGATAGCAAGCGTTTTCATTTGAAATCACACCCGCAAACAGATTGCGAACGTCTAATTATACCCCTAATTCAAACAGCTCGAATTCAGTCGCCCCACATAACAGCGCGCCAGACGAGCGGGGTTTCCACCATTTTGAACCCGAATCCTTTGAGCATAGTGCGACTGGCTATGTTTGTCTCAATGACATGACACAGAGCGAAACCGTCTAGCGCGAGCATGTGATCTATCTGAAATGCAGCGAGCGAGCGAGCGTAACCTTTCTTGCGGTGCTCTTCGGGCGTGTATATCATTCCAAGTGTACGTGACATGTGCGTGCAACTCCAGCATACTTTTTCACCGTCCACTTCGCAAACGAAACTCGGTCCGTTGTCTATGCAGCGACGAACATACTCGCCCTCTTTGTCGTATTCGATTCCGCGCCTTAAATAATCGACGAGTTCATATCTGACACCTAACCGGCATTTGTGATTCGGATCTATTCTGTGTGCAAATCGCGGTTCGCCTTCGATATAGAACACGTTCGCCGTGGAATCGTGATCGTCCTCGGGGTCGCGTTCGAAGCCCGCGGCGACGGCGGCTTCCCACGCGGCTAACGGTGCCTGATCGAGGAAAATTCCGCGCTTTACATGCCCCTGCGACTTTCCTTCCTCCCAGTCTTTTATGAGCCTTTCGTCGGGCCAGGCAGGATTCTGCTCTATACGTTCGCGGAACAGGTCGTGCATCGGCGCATTCCACACCGAGTCGTCGCGCCCAGCCATCATGAAGTGACCGCCGCGATGCGCGATAAGCACTTTCGGGTTCGTTACATCGTCTACCAGCGTTATCGCCGGTGGATGCAATTCGTCGTGATGCGCGAGCATTCGCCGCAGTGTATAAACCGCAGCCTTCTCAAGCCCGAACGAATCGAGCACTTCAACCGGTTTGTCTGTCTGCGTAAGCATAAGCTAATTTTACTACAACCTGTTACGGCTGCTACCACACATTCCTGTGTATCCGTTCCGGATTGAACCTGTCGGTGCGGCTCTTCTTTTCCGCCGGATGCCCGATGGCTATAATCGCAAGCGGGATAACGCCTTTGGGGATACCCAGCAGTTTCCGGAGGTTTTCGACACGGTCTTCGACGGGATAACCCGCAAGCCACACCGCTCCCAGCCCCAGTCCGTGTATCGCCAGAAGCAGATTCTGTATCGCCGCGGAGCAGTCCTGAACCCAGAAACCTTCGTACCGTTCGAGCGACAGGTCGCCGCACACTACGACCGCAAAAGTCGCGCTGTTAAGCGCCGTCGCGTAGGGGTGAAACTTCGGAATCACGTCGAGAATTATCCTGTCGTCAATCGCTACGAAGTGCCACGGCTGCTCGTTACCCGCACTCGGCGCTGCCATCGCCGCACGCAGCATCGCTTCGACATCGCTCTCCGATACCGGTTCGCTTGTGAACGAACGTATACTGCGCCTGCCATATATCGCATTGAAGAGTTCCATATTCCTCAACTCCTTACAGTCATTCGACTTGATAATCGACAGGTATTTAATCACAAACGGCGAAATTAGAAAAGTGCCGCATTATCACATGCTCTACGTCGACAAGTCTCGCCCGAAAGTCGCACATTTAAGATAAACGTTGTCACGCACGGTATTGTTACCTGTTACGCAGAATCTCAGGAGGTTATCTCGATGACTGATTTACATACAAGCGAATTAGGCTGGAACGGAACGGAGTTTGTTCTTCCGCCGCTTCC
>CAZRQJ010000094.1:0-8876 GCA_964602075.1 uncultured Planctomycetia bacterium | reverse complement strand
ATTTAAATCGTTCATTTGACGAAGACAGTATAGCCAGCCAAGGCGGAATTGATTCACAAGGTTATCGAATCGATTACGGATTGTCCGACCGCGTCCAGCTAGGACTAAGACTGTGGCAAAATGATACTAACAACGGTCGCGCAGTTTACTCGCCGTTCTGGGATAACACATTAACGGCGGATATGTGGGAAACAGACTTAAAACTATTTTTGTCGGGCACTCCTCGTCCTGAAGCGGGAATCATCCCAGCCGACAAGCTCCCAAGCGCATTCACCATTGGAGTGAGCCATCAGGATTCGACGCTATCACGTGAACAAGCAGACGATGACCTAAGAATTCTAACCGGCTATGTTTGCTATTCTGCTTATCTGAATCCACAGCTATCAACACATACCTATTTTTCTACCGGAAGATTCACGGGTGATTTGATGAGCGGCACAATGAATACGTTGGCAGTAGGGATTGATTATGACCTTTTAAGCGAGCGTGACAAGTTGAGATTATCTTTAGACGGTGCGCTTGATATATATAATTTCCGTCAGACTTCATTCTCTGCTACGCGCGTTAGCCATGTAAATGTTGGCTTGAAGTATTTGGTGTCCCCACAAGTCGAATTGACACTGGGTTACGGAATCCATACCGACAGCGAAAGCGATCTCTCATCAACAGAGTTCCAGTTCGGCTTGTCGTTTTTTCTCGATGCGCTAAGTGGCTTTAGAGGGAGCTAGAACGCATTATTTAGTTTAAGAGTTGATTGTTTGTTATCGCTGTTAATCAACATTAAATCAATGCACGAAAATTAAGAATGCGCAGATGTTAAAAACGATTATGCTCACTATCTTCCATATCTTAGCGCACACCAAACACCCATATAGCATGCTTCATTACTGTAAATTTGACAGTGTGGGTATCGATGGAATACAACTCGCCATCCAAAGCCAATTTGGATACCGTTTGCTCTGTTTCAATTATCAATGACTCTGCTTGTCTGTATATAACTGATTTGTTAGCGACGTGATTGCCTGAATAAATAAGCGGAAACAGAGAAACCAGCCGTATTTTGGGAACGCTTTTAACTAAGATAACGTCTAACAAACCATCATCAAACTTTGCGTTTGGTGCAGCAAGCATACCGCCGCCTATCCAGCGATTATTCATCGCCAGTACCCACAGGAATTCGCCTTCAAAACTCTCGCTATCCAAGCCAACTCTGCACTTTATTGGTTGGAGCTTCGGAATAGTTCGAAGAAAAGCAATCTCGTAATTTCTAAGGAACTTACCTTGAGATAACTCCCTAGTGTAGAGTGTTTCAGCATCAAGGCCAATTCCACCGGAGTTCATAAAAAAGAGGTTGTTTGCTCTTATCATATCTACTTTATGCCAACTAGCTTTAGCAAAAAAACTAATCTGTTCGGTGATTGACTTTCCGAAGCGATAATTTCTCGCAAAATCATTTCCGCTGCCTAATGGAAGAACTCCTAACCCAACTTTCTCTCTATCAAGAGCTTGAATAACGCGATTGAGTGTACCATCGCCTCCACCCGCCATTACCATATCGTATGTTTTCGAGGCAAATTCGACAAGCTTTGAAAGGCTGAATAAATCATCTGGGCAGACTACATCGAAACGATGGAAGTGTTTTCTTGCTATTTCTTCTATAGTACTTTTTAATATAATTTGACGGGGATTTATCACCAACAAACATCTGATATCTTTAGCTTGCTTAGGAAACGAACAAAACTCATCCATTAACTAACCCATTTGATCAATAACCTTCCTGAACGCCGAAACGGAAGCTCCGATTTCTTTGCTTGTATCGCCGGTAACGATTTTCCCAACCATAATTCCAGCAACTCCGACATTGTACAAAAATGGAATATCTTGAGTTTCAATCCTTTTCTGTGTAGGCACTATCACAGGTACGTCTATACAATCGGCAAGCCATCTGTAATTTGCTAAGTCCAAAGCAGAGAGTGGCTTTCCATAGTCTTCAGATTTAACAATACTCGCTTCAAAATAATCCGCGGTAGGTCTTATAGGTAAAACGGCGACTTCTCCGTCCTTTTCGATTTTTGATTTCCTCTGAACTTCATACAAATTCTTCAAACCTCTTGCGACACCCAAGAGAACATTTGCTGGATAAATCTCCGAAATCGCAGGCATTTTCTTGACAGGCAGTTCCCACATCCAAGCTGGCATGTCTTGTACGTAGATGTCGAAGAACTCAATTCCCGCAAATACCATCTCGCCCCAGTCGGCTTGTGATGCAACCTTATCGCTGCCAGGCATAACTCCTAAAGGTATACGAACTGAATCAAGAATAGCCTGAATCTTCTCGCGCTCATCCTGCCAAGAACCGAAATTTGCTTTACTCGCCCGATGGGTTACGTTCAAATGAACTTTAAGCATGTCTGCACCCGCATCAACAGCGGCAACAGCAAGCGAAACGTCGTTTTGAGGTAGACTAACGATAAGTAACACGTCATTATTATAACAAATCAAAAAATGAGTTGTAGGATTAGGGATTCATGCATGAAATACCTAGCGTGCGATGCTTGAGAAAAGTCATTATATTTCCGCTTGTGTTAATTATCACACATAAATATTTCACAAATAGAAGTTTTTTTTTGACTGAATGCAGAAAAAAATGGTACAATGCGTTATTGAGACGATGTATCAATAAGCAAAGTCTCATGCTGTTAAGGTAATTGGTGTTCTTATGTTTGGAATGGGTCGTCAAAACGGTGTACAAAGACACAACAACAAAACGCACAATTACACGGTAAAATCGGCTCACAGTCCAGATATCATCGAAACAGGTGATAGAAGTCCTGCTCCACTAATAGAACTTAGAGAAGGAGCGTCGGGAATTATAGTAGAACTCGTCGGTGGGTGCGGCGCGTGCTCAAGACTGATGGGACTGGGACTACATCAAGGATCAGCAATTAAGATTGTCAAAAAGGGGAACGACGGCCCTATATTGATAGAAGTGGGCGATACTAGAGTCGGTCTTGGCAGAGGCATTTGCAACCATATAATTATTGACACATCGAAATCTTCAAACGATTCGCCAAATGCAAGCAGAACGCTGGAATTAAAATTTGCAGAAATATTAACTTCTTGTGAGTGTCTCGACAGCGGGGGTGCGTAACTGAACCCGCTCTATCCAAGTTGTCATGGCAAACCTTTGATCCCAAAGAAAACGGGCAAGATTGAAGTTGTCATAGCTGGTGCGCCTAACACCGGTAAAACAACAGTATTTAACAAGCTGACGGGATTCTCAAGCCGAGTATCGAACTATGCTGGTGTAACGGTAGAGTCGAAAGTTGCGGTCGCGAACTTCAGCGGAATTTCTGCTACGGTCACAGATCTTCCCGGAATCTATTCCATTTCAACGCATAGCGACGAAGAAATCGTTACGCGCCGTGCTCTATTAGAAAAAAGTGATGCTATTGTTGTTTGTGTTCTTGACGCAACACAACTTGAACGCAACCTGTTTCTTGCGGCACAGCTTATCGAACTTGGATTAAACGTTGTTATAGCGCTTAACAAAATAGATCGTCTAAGGGAAACCTCTAATCGAATTGATACGGAAGAGCTCGGTCGCTTGCTCAACGTGTCGGTTGTCCCAATTTGCGCAAGAAACAACGAAGGCATCAGCGAACTTAAAAAAGTAATCGTAAACTCAACAAACCGCGAAGCCAAACCGATCTCGATTGATTATGGAGAAATCGTAAACCCATCGCTCGCTGAAATTGAAACTCTTATTTGCGAATCCTCGCCACCCTTAGCAACAGCTCGATGCATAAAAATGTATTCAATCGGTTTGCTCGTTGGCGATTCCGATGTTCAACACATTTTGAAGGACAATCCCGCAAAGGGTAGAATTTCGGAAGCTATCGCCCGAACTCGCGGTGCTTTGTTATTAACTAAATCTGAAGAACTCCAGAATTATATAGATGAACATCGCTATCGCTATATAAACGGCTTTATCAATCGAATTCTGAAGCGAACAGACACTAGCAAGGTGAATGCATCCGACAGACTCGATCGTTGGTTAATGTCGCCAGCTATAGGCATACCTGTCTTCATGGGAGTCATGTGGCTGATGTTTACCATTGTTTTTGTTGCAGCGGCACCGTTATCGGACCTCCTTGATGGCACTTTAGCCGCCATAAGCGACATGTTACGAGGAAAACTCGGCTCCGGTTCATTCGAATCGCTTGTGCTTGACGGCGTTATTGGCGGAGTCGGTGCAGTCATAATTTTCGTGCCGAGTATTTTTCTATTGTTCGCGGGTCTCGCTTTACTGGAAGACACTGGTTATTTATCGCGTGCCGCTTTCATTATGGAACAGGTGATGTCTCGGTTTGGACTTCCCGGCAAAGCATTTATGCCTATTATGCTAGGATTCGGTTGTAATGTACCTGCGATTATGGCAACACGCATACTCGAAGACAAGCGTGACAGGACAATAACCATTCTAGTAATACCGTTCATAAGTTGCAGCGCTCGATTACCTGTTTACATACTACTCGCAGGCGCGCTCTGTCCGGCAAATTTTGCAGGAACCGCTGTATTCGCTGTTTACCTCCTAAGCGTTGGAACTGCTCTGGGGGCTTCAGCCGTTCTCCGCAAACTGATGTTCAAAGGCGCGTCTAGCCAAATGATACTTGAAATCCCGCCTTACAGCGTTCCAACTATTAAAAATGTGACTATGCATGCGTGGAGGAATTCGCTTCAGTACATTCAAAAGGCATTCACATTCATTCTTGCAGGGTCGATAATACTCTGGGTTACTCTCAACTTTCCTGTAACATTGACGCAAGCGGACATAGACAAACAGGTTGAGGAGTTAACCGAACGATACGTTCAGTTGTATCAATCTTATCCATCTGCTTTGCATGCGGCGGAAGAAGGTCGTCTTGACGAAGTGATAGACAGCGCAATCGCACAAGCTAGAAAAATCAATGTGGAGGGCAGTATGGCGGGTAGAATTGGAAAATTCATAGAGCCTGCCTTAATGCCCCTTGGTTTCGATTGGAGAATCGGAGTCGGTTTACTTGGGGGAATACTAGCAAAAGAAATCGTTAATTCAACGCTAGGAGTAATATTTAGCTCGCACTCGGATGCGAATGACAGCTCGATTGTTAAAGCTATTCGACACACCAAAAAACCGGATGGAACTCCCTTATACACATCACTGACGGCTATATCGTTAATGGTATTTGTGCTTCTCTACATCCCTTGTGTGGCAACGCTCGCGGTTCAAAAAAAGGAACTCGGAAACAACACTAAAGCGTTCACTTTTGCTTTGACTTATACAACAGTCGTTGCATACATTTTTAGTTTAATTGTTTATCAGGGGGGGAAACTGCTTGGTATCGCTTAGAAGGCGTGAAATACTTAGCCGATAATCTATTGCCTGTTATACTTCTTACGTGAGTAACTGGCCTTATATAACCGTTGGTGGCGAGTACAATTCTAGCATTATCATCAGAGGCAACGTGAAGGCACTACCAGCGGACGCGCAAGGAATAATCCGACAATACTTCAATCGCTGGAGCGTAATACATGATCCTACAACCTTCCCGGACCTTCTCGAAAACCTACGCGGACTAACAACTAAAATTCATGTCGATGACGCGGCGGTAGATCGCTATAACAAATACATTGATATTCACACGCTCATTCTAAGTTCAGACACATTGTCAACGGTCATCGGTACGAACGAGTCAAAACCTACTTCTATAGTTGTGAGTCACAAAGCTGAACGTACTACGCCGCGCATTGGAGCAGTCGTAAGAGCTTTTTTCGATCAGAAAAATTCATTGAAAGACCCTTGGCGCATATGGGAATTCAGTGAAGCCGCTCGCGATGCAGACGGACTCCTGAAATTCGATAAGTCATTCGCAAAGCTTTTCGCAAAGCAGGCGCGTTCAACCGTTGTGTTTATGGCGTCAAAGTATTTCAAATATCATATTGAAATTGGATTCCACCCAAAAATATTGAATGCGGATTGCTTCAGGATACTCGAACCGCACATAGAAAGCTGGGGTTTTAGAGAGCGCAACGGCGAATCTGCTGCTCGCTGGTTGCTTTCTTCACCGGTCGTCCTAGGTACGCTGGTAACAGCATTGATTTCAGCTGGATGTTCGGTGAAACTCTACAGTGATGCGTGGAACAATGTAGTGCATGCATACCTGCTCGCGGGTAAAAACGCCCCTGCGCCACCGCTTGCTCTCATTGACCGCTTACCAATCGACAACGACAAATACTCGAAAAAATCCTCTCAATCTCTACCGAGTATTGCGAAATCAGCCGGCACAGTTGTTGAAACCGTTACGCGATACAGCAAATCTTATTCAAAACCGTGTATGACCGACGAAAGCAATACGTTTGTGATTGATAAGTTGATCGGTGACAAAGAACTCGAAAAGTCTATCATCGCCAACTTATACCCATTTCAACGAACAGGTGTCCGCCACCTTGTTCACACCGGCAAGGCAATGCTCGCCGACGACATGGGACTTGGTAAAACCGTTCAAGCTATCGCGGCAATGCGCATACTCGCGCTGCGAAATAAAGCAAATCGTGCGCTCGTAATCTGTCCAGCTTCGCTGAAATACCAATGGAAAAATGAAATCGAGCACTTTACAGAGCTATCACCGATTATTGTCGAAGGCGACCGGGATGCTCGTGTTGATTTCTATAAACGACTGGCGCAGTATCGGTACGAACTCGAAAAATTCCCCATTGAAAAACTACCGCAGATAGTAATAATGAACTACGAACTATCGTTCAGGGACGAGAAGTGGCTTCAGGAGATACGCCCCGACGTAATTATTCTCGACGAAGCGCAGCGAATCAAGAATTGGCAGAGCAAAACTCATCAGGCTGTCGTTGGACTCAAGGCGAAATACCGCTTTGTGTTGACAGGCACGCCGCTTGAAAACGAGTTCATGGAACTGTTTAACGTTCTTCAGTTTGTTGATCCCGAAGTGCTTGGTACAAATCCCATCGAGGCACGCAAAAGATATACGATTTACGACAGATTCGGCGGTGTATCAGGTTACCAGAACCTGCGGGAGGCAAGTAAACGCATCAGCGGTGTAAGTCTACGCCGCACACGCGAGGAAACGTTAGCCGAATTGCCTGACCTGATTGAAAGCTATTACTGGCTGGAGTTAGACGCGGAACAGCGCAAGATATACCGCGATATTGACGATCGTGCTCGCGGCTTTCTATCCGCAGATGAATGGGACAAAGTTGCATACGACAGCGCGATGACTATGGTTCAGAGACTGCGTGAAGTGTGTGACACGCCTGAAATGCTTTTTCCCGAACACAAAGCGAGCGTGAAACTTGCGGAACTCAAAGTAATCCTTGAAGAACAGGTGTTAACGTTGGGGCGAAGCGCAATTGTATTCACGCAGTGGACACGTATGGCGGAAATTCTTGAGCGTGAGTTCGCTGCTTGGAAAATAAGCTATCGTTATATGCATGGCGGAGTCCCCGCGCGCGACAGAGCGCGATTATGCGAAGAGTTCAATCGTGGTGACGCACAGGTTTTTCTTTCGACAGACGCCGGCGCAACCGGCATAAACCTTCAGACAGCAAGTCTTGTGATAAATTTCGACCTGCCGTTTAATCCCGCGATAGTCGAGCAGCGTATAGCTCGTGCCCACCGTCACGGCCAGAAATCGAGCGTCAATGCGATTCATCTCGTCGTGCGAGGAACGATTGAAGAAAATCTTATAAGGATTCTCAAACGCCGACGGGAGCTCTTCAACGATGTCTTCAGTGAAGTCGGCGACGGCACTACTCCGCTAACCGCATCTGGCAAAAGCCGCTCATTCCTCATCGAACTATTGGGACAGAAAGTGCCGGTGTTGTAGATTGTTCCTACTTCCTCACAAAAAACCGTCTGATCCCGCGTTTGATCGTCGCTTTCTGCATTTCGACAAGCGATTCGATAAGCGGAAGGTCTTTAGGGCAAACTTCAACGCAGTTTTGTGCGTTACCGCAGCCGACAATTCCATCGAGTCCCATAAGCGCGTCGACGCGCTCATTCGCGTTCATTTGCGCAGTCGGGTGCATCGTAAAAAGACGTGCTTGCTGAACGGCGAATGCGCCAACGAACGTATTTGTCAATGTATATTGCGGGCAGGCTTCAAGGCAGCAACCGCAAGTCATGCATTTCGAAAGCTCATATGCGACTGCACGCACATTGTCGTCCATCTTAGGACCTTCACCTAGCTCGTACGTTCCGTCGATAGGGACCCATGCTTTCACGCGTTTAAGCGCTTCGAACATACGGTGCCGGTCCACCCACAGGTCGCGCACTACAGGGAATTTCGCCATCGGCTGAAGTGTAATTGGATTCTCGTAGTTGTCTATGAGAGCGCTGCACGACTGACGCACCGTGCCGTTTATAACCATCGAGCAAGCTCCGCAAACCTCTTCAAGGCAGTTGCAATCCCAGACGACGGGTTTAACTTTTTTACCCTCTTTTGTTATGGGATTGCGTTGAATCCACTGCAACGCGCTAATCACATTCATATTCGGGCGGTAAGGTATGGAGAAGTTCTGCCAGTACGGCTCGCTTCCCGGCTCATCCTGCCGTTTAACCTTCAATTCAATCGTCGTTCTGCCTTCGGACATGTCAACGCTCCAGCAAATTGCTCAATCTGCTCAAATAAAAAGGCTTGTGAAGCGCCAAACCATCACGAAAAATCGCGTCAGTCGGCAACCTTCGAACCTTTCACGCCTTCACTAGCTTTTTCATAGCTGCGCAAGCGTGGTTTAATCTGAGAAATATCAACATCCTCGTACGTTATCTTCGGATCGTCAAGCGAATACTCTGCAATGGTGGT
>CAZRQJ010000093.1:0-8885 GCA_964602075.1 uncultured Planctomycetia bacterium | reverse complement strand
AGTCGTCAGGTCCTCCTGCCGGTGTCATATTCTTTACAACTGTTATTCGCGCTGTAATGTATGGATCGCCAAAAGCGTCAAAAGCGAAATCCGCTCTTCCGTCTAAATCGAAATCGACTGTTTGGCCAGCACGAGAAGGATCTTGTTGAGGAATATTGCCTCCCGCCGATGAATCGTAAGTAAACGTATGCGAGAACGTTATATAGTTGTTAGCGCGCCAGTTCCAAGGTTCGCCCGGGCGTGTGAGTTGAAGACGCCTGAATAGCGGCATATCGAACGTTCCAATAATTGCGGGTCTTCCTGGTGCCGGGGGAGATGTGCGCAAACTAATGAGGTCGTTCAAATCGCTGCCCGCACCTGTGTCAGTCATGTCAACCACTATTTCCGAATCGCCAACTTCCATAACTCCGTCGCTGTCCCAGTCGAACATTACGCTATATGTCGGTAAAATTTGACCGGTCGTACTGTCGTATTCTTCAGCAGTAATAACGTCGCTGAAACTGACAAGATACTGAACCGTAACAGTGTCGCCGTTGTTACAAACAGCAGCACTCGGAGTATCAACCATTGCGCTTACGGCAAGATTGTCGAATTTGTAGAGTGGAACTTCAAGCAAGTCCGCAACAGAATTGAAATTGTGCGGCCTTATTGTTGCGTTCACGTTGCGTCCAGCATCCGGATCCGCTACATAGCTTGGCTGGAACTCTGGCAACGGTATGAAGCTGTTGGAAAAACCACCAAAGAAAATACCAAACAGATTTCCGAAAGGAGTGCCTGCGCGAGGCGTACGAATATCTGTACCGCCAACGTCAATCGGATTGTAACTGTACGCATCTTCTGAACTGTATCCATTTCTATAAAGTATAATCGACAAAAGACTATCGTATGAAAACTCCGGGTTAAGGTGATAGGGCTGATGATCCGGATCTTGGAAATTATCGTCTGGGTTGCCCGGATCAACATCGCTACGAGTATTACCAATGCGATCAACAATCGGTAGCGTAAATTTGCCGAACTTAGCTTCCGTCATATGGTTGCTTAAAAAGCTCCATACTCTGTTCGCTTCCTGCCTATAAGATGTGAGCGTTGCGGGTGTAACGACTTTATTGATGTTATAGCGCATGTCGTTAATGTCGTCATTGTCGCCGGAGGAAGGCTCTGTATCCCATAATTCAGTTCCAATCACGTTAGTGTCGTAACTGTAAACTGTAACAAAGTCTCTAAGCACCCTATACTTTTCTTTGCTTAATCCGTTAACATCGAGCAGCTGCTTAACATCTGTAAATGGACGCGGACGAGGCAGAGGCACATCGTCATAATCCAGATCGAAATCTGCATACAATGGATCCGCTGCGTCGTTTTCATATAGCAGTCTTATGTCGACAATCTGCCCAAAAGGATTAACGTCTACATAAAAGGCATATAAATGCGGGGTGAGGTTGGGAGCATCGGCTCTTCTGACTGCCGGCGGGTTTGGCGCGACACCTGACGGGTTTGGGTTATACGCAGAAGGCAGCGTCGAAAGATCCGGATTTAGAGTGCGTAGAATATTCTTCGCCAACCTCTCATCGATGCCGGGAAGCGTCATAAGCATTGCTATGCTCTTGTAGGCATAATCAACCCAATCCTCCGCATAGTAGTGCTGAAGATCTTCTCCGAGCAAAGGTTCATGAATTCCGTTGCCGTTGAAATCGGTTCCGTTACCCATGCCGTCGCCGATTGGAATTACGGTATCTGCGTCGGGAAACAGCGGATTGTCGATCCATTTCCATATAAGCTCGCCTTCAACCTCATTGTAGTTGAAATCGTTTGTAAATTCTCCTTCAAAATCGAAATCTGTCGTGCCATTTTCCGAAGCCCAAACCGGCATTTTCTTGCAAAAAATATTAAGGTTCAACCTTCCGTTTTCATCGGTTATCGAAACTTCATTGCTCAAAGAATCACTCGACCCAAAATTGTTTACAAGGGGTTGATATAAGGCAACACGACTCTCTATAAGTTTTGGTTTGTCAGTGCCTAAGTTTCCTGTAATATCTGTATCAACCGGCGTTTTCGCCGCGGTGTAATAGCCGGGCAGTAGCCATCTGTTTGGAGGGAAAATACTTGAATCGTCAGGATGATAACCCGCCATCTGTTCTGGATACATAAGCCCGCTTCCGGTGCCGTCATCGTATATAGCCGCGAATTGATTGTAAAGGTAAACTGGACGTCCACTCGCACGGTTGAATGCGAACGGGTTTCTCTCGCCATACCATGCCCAGTTTTCAGCAAGATAAACCGGTTTGTGCCAGTTAGAGTAACGAAAGTTTATTTGATAATTACGCGTCTCATCAGGATCGTACTGGGGGAATGTACCTATAGGACCCATCATTTTGCGATCGCGATAAGGGCCTACATACCAGTCATCGTTTGTTCCGTAAATACCATCGAATCCAGCGCCGTCGTTATCAATATCCCAGCGCGAAATCCCGTTGTCATCGATAATTATCGCACGTCCGATGTTTTGTGGTAGGTTTGATACAAAATAGTCGGGCATCAGCCCATTTTCTGTTACTAAAGTGATTGCGCTGTTGACTGCCGCATCGGCGGCCATTCTTGTCTTTGTTTCGACTATAAGATTGTTTGCGGCTATCGTTTCCTGTCCTACAGTTGACAGCACCAAAGTTATGATTGGTAGAAGCAACGATATAAACACAATTACAGCAAGCAGAATGTAACCGCTGTTTCGACTGCCGAAACCTGCGGGTTTTGACAAGGCATTGCCGCCACATTTAAGTCTAAAAAACCTATCCATAAGCTAGCCTCTTTATCCGAGCGCGAAACTCGGAATTAGCGAGATGGTTTGTTATACCCAATTCAATGAGTTAAACAACCCAAAAAAAAGAAACAGGGCGGAAAATACCGCCCTCCTCGTTAACTCTCAAAAAAAATCAATTACGATCGTCGTATGCTTCTAGTTCGTAATACCTATCCGTCGGACTGATCGGACCGCCTTCATCGACAGGAGGAACGCCGCCTACAAATGCAGCTCTTAACCCTCGACTATAGTTGTAATCGGCGCGCCGCATGTTTAACAGTTTCGTGTCGTCCGGATATATCACTGGCGACATACTATAACTAAGCTCCGGATATACCATACGCGATACTACGACATCCTTTCCGTCACCGATATAAAGAGTCGTAGCAGCTACTAAAGGAATGGTTCTGTTGAAATCTGCATAAGGAACCGGGCTGTCCAAATTGTAGTAAACAAGATTCCCGTTTACATCGCGTTTTGAACCGCTGGCAAGCCGCCTTTCTTCGATAACACTTGACGGAGTTGTGACCACCGTAATTCTAATGGCTTTAAGGAATGGCAACCACCAAGCTGGGACGGGATTATCAGGAACACCGTCGCCGTCTGGAATGCCGTCACAATTGCCAAAATCCTCGGTATAGCCAGGCGCAAGCGCTTCACCGTTATCAATCCCAATAATATCTTCAACATCGAACTCAAAATCAGCAAAATTTCCGTTATCTAGCCAACCGTAGAAATCGTAGGGAGCGTTTTCAGGGTCGTCTGGATCGGGCTCGTTATAGAATATCTCTACATTCCAGTTATTAAACGCTGCAACGCGAGTAGCAGCAGGAACGCTTGGACTGCGATAAATATCGTTATAGCTCCAATTTGCCCGCTCGTTATTGCTAACGTCAATCGGAACAAGAGTCCATCCTGATAAAACAGGCGAATCACGATCTCCGTCGTCGTTGGTGTCTTCTAAGTATGCAGTTGTTGAATCGTTGGGATCCGGCAACCACGAAGGCACCCTGTGAAAATACTGAAACTGAACTCTCGTTATATTCGAAGCAATCGGTATATCGAAACGAGCGTTAGATATCGTAGGATCGCCCGATACGCCAGTATTCCCATCTCCATACTTCTTGAGCTCAAGATTCATCTTTTGGTACAACACACACGGTTCGCTGCGATTTTTTGCTGAAAAGGTATGTGGAAATTCTACATTTGCGCCGTTGTATTGTCCGTTATGAAAATTATCGGACAGATAATAAATCATGTTGTCTCGTGCAGGCACAGCCAATCCGAAAATGCTTGTCACGCTTGATACGCGCTGCCCGTTGAACTCGAAAGCCAAACTTGGTTGAATCTGCTTAACGTTTCTAACCCTGCCGAACACATCAAGCGTCAAATCGTCGCGATGTTGCGTAACGATTCGATCCATCCAAGCCTCTCCTATCTGCGCTCCAGCTGGATACCAATGCACGTTTGGATTGGTTGAATCGGGTTCGCCAACGACATATTGTGCATCTATTCCAAATTCGCTTAAATCAGCATCATCAACAAAATCATAATCGCGATCCTGCGATCTTGGGATCATATTTGCTGAGCCGATGTTGTCTGCTAAATAGTCTAGTGCGCTGCGAGCTGTCGACTGCAACTGCGAACGGGTCTCGCCAGCACGAAGCAGTTCGAAACTTGACGACAACACCGTGCCAAGCACGGTCAGCACGATCGCCGATATCAATAGAACTATCAGCAATTCAAGTATCGTGAATCCGTACATTGAACGCGCAGGTTTTCTAGGTGTCATTACGACCACTCCGTTTTCTTACTTGCGGCTAAAATAAATAGCGCCGTTAAACAGGTTATACACCGCATCCTCATATGGAGTATCAACGCCGTTTCCTCCGAAACTAGGTAACCCCTCTGTACGGAATCTTTGCTGTTCCTCGGCGTATGGATTCTCTTTTCTATCTCTGCTACCGTAGGCAAAAATCATATAACCGCTAACTAAAGTTCCCCACTTGTAACGTTCGTTACCGGGTGTGTTGGGATCGTCTCCAAGCGAAAATGGCGTTTGAGTAAGAATCGGTACGTATGCAAAATCGCCTTCCGAGAAAAACCTATCGTCCGTAGCAGTAACATTAATGCCAAACGTGTCGTACTCCGCCCCGTTAAAAGTCCCACCGCCGTCGCCGAAGTATCTGAATCTTCCCGGATCGTTTCCGGGTGTCAACGTACCGGCTTTGTTGTTTTCAACAAGCAGATATGGGCGCAAAGCAGCAATAGACGCATTGAAACTCGCCGGATTGATTATCTGCCCCTGATACCTAAAAATGTTATACATCGGGGTTTCTGCGCCTGCGCCTTTCTTAAACTGGTTGGTTGGGTACTTCGATAAAGAACCATCAAGCACAAGTCTATCGAACCACCTCGGTTGATTCGATGGGGCGGTCGCGCTGCCGATGTCGCGCACAGTTTTAACGGCAGACAAGTTCATCGTCCCTCCAAGTACGCCGCTCGTAATAGATGGAGTTGTTGGTGCGCCAGCTTGAGGCAGGTTCGGCGGAGTGTTATTGTTGTTTCCGCCAGCTACATATGAACTGTCTCCTAATCCATGCTCTGGAAATGGAGCCATTATGTCCACAGCAGAACCCGGATACAATCCGTCGTGGTTTGCCGCGAAGTTTTGAATAGCCATTTCAACGGACTGCGCCTGCGTAACTGTTGCTGTTTCCTTAGCTCTAATACGAATCTTGTCAACTTGAGGCACCATTATAGCGATCAGAACACCTATGATTCCAATCACTACGAGCATCTCAACAAGTGTAAAACCTTTAATCCTCGCCATGCGATCACCCTCTGAATTTGTTGCTAGTAGAACTAGTCATCGCGACGCTAAAATTCGATTGCGCCGCCTTCGTTAACATTCGGATCAGCAGCGTTTCGTTTCTGTTCCCGCGCTCCCGCATCGGTTCCGCTCGACGAATACGCCATTATGCCTGCTTCAAAAAGATCCTTTCTGCCGTTTCCGTTCCAATCTTGCTTGATCTCGACGACACGTTTAGGAGGACCCGGGTACTGGCTGTTTTCATAAGCTGAATACCAACCAGCGGTAACGGGCAGATTGCCATATACCCACATCTGGTAACTATCTATAAGATCGAGGCCAAACCAGCCGATAAATTGTCCAGTTTCGGTTTCGACTCGATAACGCTGAACTTTATCTGTTACAACGCCTTCAGGCGCTAAATACGTCGTGCCGCGCAATACTGGAAAATATGTATAAACGACATCTCCAGGCGACACTGCAACGTTCGTCGCAGGCACTCCAATCTGATCGGACCAAGCCCAATTGATCATACCTGTTGAGCGTTTTAAGAACGGATTTTCCGGGTAACCGCTGCTAGGTAAATACCCGAGCGCTACTAACGGGTCCGAATATTGATTGAATGTAACGGGCAGTTGACTTCCGATACGCGGTTGAACGGTTGTCAATGCGCTGGAGTCGATTCCACCGCCGGAGGTGACAATTGGAACACCGCCGATAATACCCATCGGCTGCCAACCGGAAACCTCACATGTAAAAGTCGGCGAAGAATCGGCTTGCGCTCGAAAGAAGAGCAATCTATACGGATAAAACCCGTTGTGATCTACACCGAAACGCTCGACAGCTTGGTTGATTTCACGAAAATTCGACAACGCCTGCTGTTCCTTAGCTTTGTTCTTTGCTTGTGTAAGCTTCGGAACCGCTATCGCAACGAGCATTCCGATGATAACGATTACCACAAGTAACTCGATAAGCGTGAATCCAGAATTTTTCAACTTTTTAAAGCTCATGCTGATCACCTAAGGCTTAAGAATGATCGTCGCGCCGGAAAAAGCGTCGTCGATATCTAAAAATTGTTGCGGAGCCGAACCGACAGTCGCGCCAAAATTCGTTGGAATAACACCCGCGCTATCGGCTTGCTCCGGACGCGTCGCGTTCACTAAATTACTTTCAAACAAGTCGATTTTCAGGTTCTTGTCTATGTCGAACCCGCCTGCAGCAGAATTAAAACTCGCCGCCGAAAATCCCTTACTCTGCGTTGTGTCTATTCTGCTCGCTCCCCATCCAATCAACATATAGCTTCTGCAATACTTGTAATACTGGGACCTATTCAAATCGGACAAACCGCTCCAATTACCCGCAAAATCCCAACCTTGATTGTTCACAGGATCAAACGGAATATAAGAAAAGTGCCCGCGAGCATAGTCTTCCCAATTTATCTTCATCGTTTGTCCGTTGGAACGATTGGTTAAACGATCCCAGTCCACGGACAACTCGTTCAAAAAACTAAACTGCCCGCTTTGCATATCGGGAGCGTACCAAAATAAGTTTGTCATTTGACTTGTTGTTTTGTCGCCTGTGGAAAGGAACGGATTTTGCGGATAGTCCTTTATATATCCCTTCTCGATTAGAGTATCAATGTAACGAACGCGAGGTGTTTGATCGCTAAGGTATGCGCCGGAATCGTTGACCCAGTTCTGATAATCCTTTACCCCAACTCCCGATTCGATGCCGCCGATAACTGCCGGCGCAACATCGCTCAAGTTACCGCTCGAATTTAACTCCCAATTAAGTCCGGGATAAAATCCGTTGTTATCTATAGCAAATTGTTCGAGCCCGACCTGAATATCGTGAACGCCCGCACTCACTTGAACGTTCTTTGCTTTTGCCTTAGCTCCAGTCAAATGCTTGATTCCGATACCGACAAGTATAAGAATAATCACCATTACGACTAGCAACTCGACTAGCGTAAACCCAAAATTTCGTTTATAAGATGTCATCTTGCACCACCTGCAGCTTCTCAGCTGATGTAGAACCTCGTTTGCTTAATACACTTCGACGTTGATCTCGGACGAGTTGCCTCTGTATCAGCGTTGTTTAGCGAGCCGTCTTTGGGTATGAAGAACGGAACCTGCACATAGCTCAACTCTTCAAGTTTCACATAACCCGAAGGAGCGTCGGCTGGAAGCCAAAAAACTGTGACCCAACCTTGATAACCCGTCGAGCCGTCCTTGCTTCTAATCTGAAATTTGTTTCTGGGACCTTTGTTGACAGGGTAAGGATAGTACACATTCGCGCCACCGTCCAGTTGATGATCGGGTAAATAACCGTCGCTATCGTCATCCATAGGTTCCGGAACTACTTCCATAATCACCGTTCGTCTGCCGTAGATTTCAAACAATTCTTGACGCGCAGCAGTGCCTGAACGCTGCATATGAACAACACCGGTAGACCTATGAATGAAACCGCCTGCTTCAATTGTGTCAATGGAGGGATTTCGACGGGGATCGCTGGTTGCAGCGTCTGTCGATGCTAGTGATCGAGACATAAAACCAATCGGCTCAAACTCAAACTCGGGACTGCTGGGATTGTAATGGTCAACACCATCAGTATTGTCATACCCTTGCGTTTCGGGATTATAAGGGTTGAACTCGGCAGGTAGCGCAAAGAAATACTGGAAAGACCTGTAAGGAGGACCCTCATCGAAATAATAGTTATCAGACGTCATATCAAGCGGAGCTGTAACGCCCCAAAGTCCTCTGATGTTTGCCGACGGATTAATTATGTCAGCCTTCAACGGTGTGTTGTTGGCTCGGATCAAATCTGGTGACAAATTCTTCAATGCGGCAATACGGTCGTTAGCAAGTTCAACTGCTCTCGTTCTTATGCTCGCTGCTTCTACGTTGGCAAGCATTCTGCCGTAGAAGTACGCGATGGGTATGAGCGCGATGACCAGGATGGTCAAAGCGACGAGTAGTTCGAGTAGCGAAAAACCGCCGCTCTTACCTTTAATCCTATTCATAGTCCATCCTTTTCCGGTCAGGATCATATACCCCACCTACGTTTTTGGTGTTAAGTAGTTACGTGTATAGCCGTAACTAAGAATATGTTCCGGACGCCAGCTCGGATCGCCTCCATGCGCCGCAGGATTGGAATCCAAGCGAATATCGTAGTCCGGAATCCAAAATTGTTGATCGTTTGGTGTGTATGAATCGACGTAATACTTACCAACGAGAGGCCAAAATGTATATGCGCGACCGTTGCTTTGAGAATTAG
>CAZRQJ010000092.1:0-8969 GCA_964602075.1 uncultured Planctomycetia bacterium | reverse complement strand
TGTCTTGAACTCGACCGTCGCAGGCGTGTAAGTAGTGCCTTGACTTTGGGCCGGCGTGCTGATGTATGGAACTTCTTGCCCAGCAAAGTATATCGCTTGAGTGCCGTCAACAGCGCTCATATTAGGCTTTGCCAACACCCTGCCGTCACCCTCTTCGATAAGATGGTTTAAGCTCACTGTAAAAGCTAAGGGATCGCGAGCGAAGGTCTGGAACTTAAATGCTTCAACTGCGCCTTCCGCAGGTGAATCTCCGGGGACTATTTCTCCAAACTCTGACTGTAACACAGCAACGCCGAGCGAATCTGTCATTTCAAGTCCAAGTTTCCTGCTGCCCGTTTCCGAAATTTCAATTATCTCGGTTTCTAGTCTTATTTGCTTTGGTTTCTTGTCTAAATCTGCGACAACTTGAGCGATGCGCGTCATACGCTCTTCCGTTTCGGTTATCACTAACATGTTCCTGCGCGCAGTTGAAACAAGTGATCTAATCTGTTTAATATTTCTGGTGGAAGCGTCCACATCGCCAGTCACACCCGATAGAGTCGAAGCTCCGTTTACGGTTAGGAATTCGGTTTCGCCGTTGTAAACCTGAACATTGCCTTCACGTGCAAGGCTCATCGCGATGAGAATTTTCATTACGCTGACGCCGTCTGCATAATCAAGCCAGAATGTCTTAGTTATGAGTCTCCCGAAGTTAGCTTCTAGAGTGTCTTTTTCTCCCACAACAATCGTGTTGTATTCCAAGACGTACGACAAATTGTAACTGCGCGTCAAGAGGTCGAGCGCTTCAAAAAGTGAAATTCCACCTAACGTTAGCGAACTAACGGTTTTGTTCGCAACAGCATCGCTGATTATGACGTTGTAATCAGTCGAGTCAATAAGCGAAGCTATAACCAAACCAAGAGGCATTTCGTCGACAGTTAGCGAGATCATAGCATTCTTCGACCCAGTCGAATATCTGAAACTCGAATCGCCGCTTTCTGACTTGCCGCTTCCACCCGATCCAAATAGACTTTCATAAAGGTCGTCGTTGTTGTTGTTGTCAAGGAACAACGGCGGACTTGGCAACTTACCTTCGATCAAATATTTCGGTGCCGTCGGCTCGGAGTTTTTCACTCCGGTTCCAACTGCTGATTCTGTTCCACTTGTGTCTAACGAGGCTTCATCATTAGGTTCAGATAAATCAACAACTTCCGAAACGGTTTCCGTCACTGCTTGGGTTTCGAGGGCAGGTTCGTCAACGGATTCTTCAGCTGTGTTGGTTTCTGTTACTTTTGATTCCCGGTCAAGTTCCGATAGATTAATTTCAGCTATGCGACTTGACGGAGCACGGTCGAAACTCGCTTCTACCGACCCGAATCCAGTTGTACCGTCAGTGTAGATAACAACAAAAACTTCGTCAACACCGCCCTGAACAATGAAATCAAGCGGATTAGCTTTACTCCCCAGCATAAACTTGACGGAAATTCCATTGTCGCTTTGTTCGAATAAAACATCCGAAAGCCAGAGTTTGTCGGAGTTCGTCAGAGGCAATCTAACTGATTCGGAAGGCAGCGTAATTCCATCTAAAGTTACACGCATTTCCTTCGAGACTTCGTCGAATCGCAGAATCGGCGTCACGCTGCCACGCACTTCAAGGCGAACAATCATCTTGTTCCCAAGACGCTCAAGCTCAACGCCTTGAAGCTGCGATTTAACTGGTGCGGCGCCCAAAGACACCGCTAGCGTTATCGCCAAAACAAAAGCTGCAAAAAGCTTCGTATACATATCGGACTCCTTAATTTACCCACGCCCATCCGTGATGAGCATTGGTGAGTTTCCGGCGGGCTTAGCCGAATCTGTTGCTACTACCTGAACGGGAGTTGGGGCTCCCATAACCAAACGATAAGTTTCTCCCGAAACTGTGTCTAAAACTAAAACTAATTTATCGTCTATGTCCTTGACCTTGTAACGACCTTCGAGGATCGTACCGATTCGGACACGAATGATTTTTTCTTCCACACCATCCATAACTTGAAGAAGAGCGCTGCAACCTTGTGTGCTTCGAGCGATACCTTTCACGATCACCGGCGAACCGTCGATTAAAAACGTACCATCTGGATATACCATCGGGAAAGCAAATCCACCGTTGCCAGTATCAACGCCAATTGGTACTTGTCCAGTTCCATCACGCGTCGAGTCATTTCTCGGTAAACGCGGCGTCGTAAAATCCGACCAAATATCGGTTGAACCGATCCTTCCGATGCCGCTCCATCCAAGCGATGAAGAATCGCTGACGGGCGTATCTTCGCTAGTCCCCCTCGCTCCGGGGCGACTTGTCGCGGACTCATCTTCCTTTACAAGGGGTTCAAATGGATTCTTGACGCTGAATACTCTTGTGGGTGCCTCTATGCTTGTGAAGTAAGCCGTTCCGGCATACGCTTTATCTTCTTCTGTCGCTGCTTTCGACGCTGCAGTATTAGCCGCGAATTTGACAGCGAGCAGGTATGACGCCAGCCCTTGATCGGGATCGAAGTAAGGCGGCTTTCTGAAGAAAGCTTCCGGTGAAAGTTCGTAATACTTCACTTCGATATGTTCAACCACTTTACTGTGCCAAGCAGGTTTCTTAGTTTGTTTAACATCCGTCTCTTGCGGTTTGTCGGATTCCGATTTCGCAGCATCTACCTCTTGATTCTTGCTAGGCGTTTTCGCTTCATCTACTTTCAATTCTGATGGAGCGTCGGTCTTCTTCGTTATATCGGACGAAGTAGCGTTTTCTTTCTCAAGTTCGATATCAGCAGTTTCAGAAGGAGTTTTGTCTAAAGCTGCCCCTTCTTTCGCTTCGGTAGATGTAAGCGGATCAGTTTCTGATGACGGCGATGCGAGTGTGTCGCTCTTAGTGTCGGTTTCTTTATCGGTAGTTCCCTTCTCTAGCTCTTGTGACTTAGCGGTCTCACTTTTTGCGTCTATAGTAGTCTTTTTGTCAGCCGCTTTCGACGCTACTTTTTTGCCTGTAACCATTGAGACAACATTGTCTTTAGCTTTGATAATCTGTTCCTTAGCAGGTTTGGGCATCCACATTTGGAAGTACAGAACGAATATGCCGACAAGCATGAGCAGGATAAAAAGGAGTAGAACGGTCTTATTCTTTTTCTGTTGTTCCATTACGCATTCACCCCCAAGGTGATTCGGTTAATCGCGCGGCAAATTAGACGGTCAACGAAAGATCCGTTAAGCATCAAGCGCTGCACCATCTCGCCAACCGCCGCACCTTCCAACCTAGCGGTCTTGGCACCGCCGCTATCTTCTATAGTACCTGCGTTTCCTTCGGAATCAAGATCGTCTGAAGAGCTGCTTTCGCCGCCCGTATCGGTTGAATTTGATTCGTTTGTTTGATCATCACCGTTCGAAGATGACTCGACCCACTGGTCGATTTCTTCTTCTGGAGTGGTTTTCATCTTTGGAGCGGTACTAGCTGCCGATTTAGATGTTTTATCTGCAGTGTCTTGTTCGAGATACTTATCTTCAAGGCCTTCTGATTCTATCATTTGCTCGAAAGCACCTTTCCTACCTCTTGGGTCTGAAAGCTCGCTGGAATAGAAGTAGAAGTTCCCTTCTATCACCATCGGCATTGTGCCAGGTAGTTCGCGAGCCGTAGAATCGTCAGTTAAACCTACCTTCTTGATTTCGAAGTAGCGGTTTGAAGTTTTAATTCCATCAAGAAACGCAAGGATATCGTTGAAATCTCCACCGACACGGATATTCGTATCAAGTCTCTTGATTGACCTAACGAGTTTATTGTCAAGTGATTTTTCCTGTTCGGACTTTTTATCGTCGGAAACAGTCACTAACGGTAACGCAGCAGGCTCGTTAATGTCGATTTGCTCAATATCAATAGCATAAAGCGAGGAAAGATAGTGAAAGAACTCAACCAAATCGGTTTCTTTATGCGTATTGGGAATCAAACTAGCAAGCGCTTTGCGCTCCTCTTTTACAATCGGCCACTGCTTCTTAAGAATTTCAAGCTCTTTAACTTTTTGAGATGCGGCTCTTAACTCGTCTTCGACAGATTTAAGATCTTGCTCGAGTTTTTTTATTGCATTGCGCTGGGGAACGATATAAGCAGCAATAAAAATGCCGACAACAATCACCACAAATAGAACTGTGAAGAAGAATCTACCTTTTGTGGATTTTACGTCGAAAATTTCACTCATAAGCCACCACCGCGAGAGCAGGTTTAAGTTTCTTCCTTATTGGCGGCGGTTTTGTCATCATCGGTTTCCTTTGATTTGCCCTTTGCAGACTCATCTTCGGTCTTAGGTTTCACCTTTGGAGTGTAGGATCTGCTACTCTTGACTTTTACGCTAACCGTGAATTGTTGGATTGGAGTATCGCTTATAAACTGCAACGACGTCTCTTCAAAGGTAACATCGTTGAAGTAAGGCGAGTCTTCCAGGTTACGCATAAAGAAAGATATAGGCAGAACCTTGTATTCCGAGGTCCGCCCGATGATCCTCACAGATCCAGAATTACCACCGCCCTTCGTTGTTTCGCTAACGATCTCCGCTAGCCAAACCTTTTCAGGCAAAATAGGAGCGAGGTTTGCGATAAACTCCGCCCAGTCCACATAATAGTTGTCCAAATACGCAAACATCTCCTTTTGTTTGCGCGTGTCCAGCATCAATGCGGTGATCTGATCATACCTTTTCAACGGCTCTTTCATCGAAACAAGCTGGGTTTTCTTGTTCTCGATACTGTCCTTTAGCTTATTTATCCTTCCCGTCGTCAAAATGACAGAAACCAAGATAAAAGCTATAGTGAGTCCGATAATAATGCCGAAAAAGATCGAGAATCCAGTCACCGGCGGTGCAGGTTTGAATTCAGGCGGTAGTAGATTGAGTCGAATATTGCGAATACTCATTCTCCCAGCCCCTCCAAAGCAAGTCCAAAAGCGGCAACATAACCTGATGGCATTTCACACACATCATTTGGCATTACATTTGTTAGCGTAGGAGTTTCGTATCCAAACGGATTCGCAAGTAAAACAGGTATTCTCATCCTATCGCTAAGAAGTTGGTGAAGGTTGTTCGGCCAAACAGCAAATCCGCTTAGAATGATTTTGTTGATGTGAATATCACTTCTCTGTTCTTGCGCTTTGGCGAAATGAACCGTGTGCTCGATATCTAATGCAACTTCGTTGAGTATCTGTTGGATATACAACTCTTGGTCTGTGGGTATCTCGTACGAATCAATTTCGGACGGATCGAGAGTCCGACCTTCCTCGACTCTCAACGCGTCTGTAAACACATTAGTGATATGTTGACCGCCAATCTTGATATTACGAGTAAACTTTAAAGCGCCGTCTTCAAGAATCACAACATCGCTTGAATGTTGTCCCATGTGTACAAGAATATGACCGCCGTCATACAACATATCGTTCTTATACTCAAGAGCATGCAATGTAGCAAACAAAGATAGGTCAAGCGATTGCACCTCAAGCCGAGCATGCAATAGGGTTTGGATATACGGTTCAATTCGCATTCTTGGTATAGCTACAATGAGCGTTTCGAGTTTACGTTTACCGTCGTCTTGAAATTCACGCAAAACAGAAAAGTCGATTATCTTAGCCCCGACATCTCCTGTTGAAAATTGCTCCACTTCGTAACCTATACTGCTCCGCAAATCTTCGTACGGCATTTCGGGAAATGACAGAATTCGAATCACAGAGTTGCGCGATGGCGCTCCCGCATAAACCGCTTTCGTAGTTGCCTCTCTGTCGGTTAGGAAATTTGAAATTTCACGCGCCACGCCGAACACGTCGAAGTTCTCAATATCGTCACTAGTGCCCTTTGGGTAGAAGACTGTACCTAGTAAAGTTAGTGCAAGTCCACCTTTGTCCTTCGCAAGACCAACTAGCCGAACTGATTGCGTGCCAAAATCTGCGCCTATCACTTCCTTAAGTTTTGGCGCTTTCGCTTTCCCCTTCCGTCTTGTATCCATAACCATATTTAAACAAAAAAGTTAGAGTACAGCTCGGATTATCAACAATAATCCACCTGGCGGCGTTTAATATGGCGGCTAAACAAATTAAATGTTACCACCAAAAAAAAAACCTGTAAAGAGTTAAATCACAAAAAAAGCAAATAATCCCGTTTTTGTGTCACCATTACCTTGTGCAGCAAAGCTGAATTATTCGCTTATTTACATGTTGATAAGTAGATGATAAAAAAACTTATCAACATAGCCTACTATAAAAAGCAAGTAATTCGACTAACCGTTTGAAATAGTCAGATACTTTTCATAGCACTGTTTAATAACAACGAAGTCTAGATTTATCGCAAAATCTCTTTGACGAGTCATATGTTCGTTTGAATAGCATTCATATTCCTCACGCGACATACTTAAGATTTCTATAGCTCTGCTGGACAACTGGTCTTCTTGACCAACGATTGTGGCATCGAGATTTTCCTGGTGACCGCTTAGGGATTCGGTCAAAATCGGTGTTTCAAACGATAAAGCGCTAATAAGTGAACTTCTCTTAGTCGTAAATCCGTCCTTGAAAGTAAATAGTTGCAATCTACATTGCTCGGCGACATAGCGCAACAGGATCGGCGGTAGAGAACCCAATAAGAGAACATTCTCGATTGCAGCGGCGCGTTCGAGGAATTTTTTATGAAGTTTAATCTTAGGATTCAACTTTGAAGCGACAACAAGAAATGAATTCGGTAAACTGTTTCTAATGGTAGAGAAAACACTTAGAAGCCTCATTGGTGCCTTGCTTGAAGCGACAAATCCGTAGTTGAAAATGAAACTACGATTTGAATTTCTATCCGAAACAACTTCCTTTAAAGCTGATAGTTCTATGTTTGTAGGCGACCATTTATCGTCTAAATATTCCGCCTGTGAAGCTAGAATAAAAGCTACCTTCGAATCGCTTGAGTCTATTGCATCAATTTTTGCTTTGAATTTCAAATACTTTGTTTCATCAATTTCTTTTGCAAAAACGTTTCCGTCTGGAATTACTGTGACTCCAGTCTTCCTGACTTTACTTATGGCTTCGGCTTCGAGCGGACAAGGCGTTATCACCACCCGGCAAGCGTTTAATAAAGGTATTAAAGCAATTCGCCGTAAAAAATGAGCGTCTCTATACTCATGAAGAGTCATCGTCAAAGGAATCAGTGACTTGCGATTTTCATCCTCTTTGACTATACCTTTTAATACTATATGCAGTAACGGAATAGACAAAGTCCAACCGAAACCTTTACTCGGGTATTGAATAAGAATCAATGAAGGTTTGATTGTATTAATGATTTTACGAAACCGACGTGCATTAACAAGACTAAAATCAAAGTTCGTATATGCAGTCAGTCGTGCATCGTCGGATGTCCACCTAGCTTGTCCGTCAAGATCTGCGCTAGTTTTACCACCATGTCTCGCCTTTATAGCTTCAGCGCGCGTGTTAGTCAAGACAACAACATCAAACTGACTAGGTGTTTCGTCTAACCGGTGAGCCATTGAATGAGCAAGGTGAAAGCTGAAATCGCCAACACCGCACTCGCCGTCACCAAAACTACCGCTGATAATCAGAATGGACACGCGTTTCATTATAACAACCGAAGCTAATCTAGTCAGTTGATCTGACGATTCCTTTTTTTATCGAGCTACGTGGAAAACTACCTAAAGACTTGCATTATTATCAATATCCCATATCACGCAGCACGGCTTGCGCTGCTGCAAGTCGGGCGGTTGGTACGCGTTCAGGGCTACAGCTCACGTAGTCCATTCCGACTCGGTAACAGAATTCAACTGTGGGTGCATTACCACCATGCTCACCACAAATACCCACTTTCAACGTCGGGCGCGTTTGCTTGCCGAGTTCTATTGCTGTAATCATGAGCTTACCCACACCGGCGAAGTCGAGTTCGGCGAACGGATTTTCTTTATAAAGTCCAAGCTTAACGTAATCTTTTAAGAATTTTTCTTCAGCGTCGTCGCGGCTGATACCGAGCGTCATCTGTGTCAAGTCGTTCGTACCGAAACTGAAGAACTCCGCACTCATGGCGATCTCGTCAGCGGTTATAGCAGCGCGCGGCACTTCAATCATCGTGCCAAACATATAGTCTATACGTCTATTCTTATCAACAATCACTTTCTCCGCAACGTCGCGAAGCTCATGTTCCACCATTTCAAGTTCGCTCAATGCGCCGATGAGCGGGATCATAATTTCCACACGACATGTATAGCCTTCCTTTTCGACCTCGCACGCCGCTTCCATAATAGCGCGCACCTGCATACGGTTGATTTCCGGGAAGATAATACCTAGTCTGCAACCGCGAAAACCGAGCATCGGATTCGCTTCATGCATTCCTTTCACTCGTGCACGCAGGGTAGCTTCACGCGCAATGCGCTCCTTTTTCGGCAGTTCGCTAACAACCTTCTCTATGACCCTTGCTAGCGTTTCTTCTTCGCTTGGAAGAAACTCGTGAAGCGGGGGATCGAGCAAACGAATAGTTACTGGGTAACCCTTCATTGCTTTGAATATGCCTTTGAAGTCCTTTCGCTGATAGTCGAGCAATATTGCGAGATACTTCTCGCGCTCTTCAAGAGTATCAGACAAAATCATTGACTGGACATAGGGAATACGCTCCTCGTCGAAGAACATGTGTTCCGTACGGCACAACCCGATACCTTCTGCGCCTAGCTCGATAGCGCGCTCTGCAAGTAACGGAGTGTCCGCATTTGTGCGAACCTTCATCTTTCGCTCTGCGTCCGCCCACTTCAAGAATTCATCGAATTCGCCGCCGATTTGCGGTTCAAGAAGCGGAATCTTGCCGTCAAAAATTTTTCCTGTCGTGCCGTCTATAGTAATCACATCGGTAGGCTTGAAAACTTTCTTGCCTATGGTGAGCGTCCGTTTAACGTCGTCTATTTTTATTGTTCCACATCCAGCCACGCATGGTTTACCCATTTGCCCCGCAACAACCGCAGCGTGT
>CAZRQJ010000091.1:0-9067 GCA_964602075.1 uncultured Planctomycetia bacterium | reverse complement strand
TCAATAAACAATGGAAACTTTGGTTGTATGTTGTTGTTAGCTATTCTAATTGGTTTTCTAATGCTTGCTAATAATGCTTCTTCGTTTGGTGATAATGCAAAACTTGATGTGTATGATTCTTGTAATTTTTGCCACAGAGTTTCATCTGTTAACCATAAGGCGGGATATGCTCTACGACACCTCCTCTTCAAATCAGTTGGTATCTCTCTGTCATCATCAATTGCGTTTACTTCATTTATTGCCTCCTCCAACTCATTTGTGGGTTGGTTTCCTTGTGTTAACGCGCCAATAAGAACCAAACATTGCATAGATTGATACCAGCGCACAAAAATCGAGTGATTTCCGTTGCTATGTATTAACCGTATGCAAACTGTCGTCTCATTAAAATCCCATACTGACTCTTCAATAATATCCCAGTATCGCAAGAGCGAATTATGATGATCGGACTTGAGCATAGTATCAACCCAGTTCTTGTGTTCTAATACAGTAAAATCTTGATTATCGTTAGTGTTTGTGTTGCTGCAATACAACCAATTTCTTTCAGAATCTGATAACTCTGGAAGAGGAAGGAGTTGTTGCGAATGCTCATATTCAGAAATCACACGGTTGATTAAATCTTGATCGACATCGTCAGCATATTTATTCAATCTACCATCTGAAGTCAAATCATTGAATCCTCTTTCGTAATCGTTATGATTCCCGAAAACTTCTAAGAAGAAAAGAAGAATGTAATCACCTTCTTTGTATTCTCGTGCAATCAAGCGTTTAGGACTTCCAATATCTTCGACAAAAAATCCAGCTGGACGATGCTCGAAGTTATGAGCATTCTGAGTCATAATATTATTAGTTTTGTTCTCTAGTACTTGTGAGTTGATGATATGTGTATCAACAGCCTTCATACATCTATCGCAAATATGAACTATATAACGCATAGTCTTCTCCTCAAAAAAGCGTTACATTTAAGCCGAGCAATACTAACGAAAAATGCGAAATTATTCAATAGCAGAAATAGTAAAAGTAGGCTTGTTTTTTCACTAGTCGTACTTTGATCGTATTGCACAAACTCAATTTATGATTCAATAATCGCGTTGTAAGAGAGATCAAGTCATAAATTGAAGCGATAAGAATCGCCAATAAAATAAGAAGTTAATGAAGTACTTTTGTACATTTACACCTTATTAACCAATCCGCTTGCGTAATGTCCTTTTTGCTGGCTGGCAAGGCGAACCACTTCGTTTACAGCGTTTTCCACACCTTCAAACACTTCGGTAATCTCCCCTGCAAGCATATAGGCGGGACCGGTGACAATCAAGTTGTCTTCGTCCACGCATACTTCGGTTGCTTTGCGGTTTTCATGACGTCCGCCCATGCCTTCAATCGCTTCCGCAGTAGCGTTATCCATACCGATTGTTAGTTTCGGACTGACGCCCGTTCCCTCGAACACTTTTGCGATTAATACGGGTGCTATACAAACTGCGCCGATCGGTTTTTGTTTATTGTGCATCTCTTGAATAATGCGTTCAACTTGCGGGTTGACCGTGCAATTCGTGCCTTGAGCGGCAAATGTGCAAAGATTTTTCGCAGCGCCAAATCCACCGGGAAAGAAAATGGCGTCTATGTCTGAAGCGTGTATTTCGTTAAGCGATCGTATCTTACCGCGGGCGATGCGAGCCGATTCTTCAAGAACGCTGCGTGATGAATACGATTCGCTTCCGTCGATGTGATTAATGACGTGCAGTTGCTCAATGTCAGGAGCGGCGCATATCACTTCCGCACCGGCTTTGCTAAACGCCAGAAGGGCAGCCGTCGCTTCGTGAATCTCGCTGCCGTCGTAAACTCCACAACCTGCCAGAACCAAACATACCTTAACCATAATTGCCTCCCGTAAGTTCTATCAAGAAATATTACCACAGCAATAAACGGTTCGATTTGATATTTGACGCATTGAATGCCGAATTTCTTAAGTTCGTGATAGCATTTCGCTGTGTTTAGACTGCTAACCACCAACGAACTTCGCAAGCGCAATACCGACAGAGAGAGTTTCAAATCTCTGCCGAGACTTCCGCTCTATATTGTATGCGATAACTTCCATTATGCTTGGAACGTTGGAGCGATGTTCAGGATTGCCGACGCATTGCGCGTCGAGTGCGTTTATCTATGTGGCATCACTGCTTGTCCGCCGCATTTTGAAATCGAGCGGACGGGAGGGCGCGCATATCGCTGGGTTACTTGGGAGCGGCGAAATTCAACCTCCGATACTGTGGACGAGCTAAAGGAGCGCAGAGTGCAGGTTGTCGCGGCGGAGCTTGCGCACGGCAGCGTTCCGTTATCGGCGCACGAATGGAAATCGCCCGCCGCAATCGTGCTCGGATGCGAAGTGACCGGCGTTCAGCAATGCGTCTTATCAAAATGCGATGCGGTCGTCGAACTGCCTATGTTTGGTATGAAAAACTCAATAAATGTTGGCAGTACTGCAGCGGTTGTCGCATATGACTTCTTGTTTCGCGGTTGCAGTGGAACAATCCCGGCTGTTTCTGAACAATGTATATGATACTTATCCAAACTTCAAACTATTTTTTGCGATAGGTAAGTACGTGTGGTAATATTCCACTCCCCCTTTCGGGCGGTGGCTCAGCCCGGTTAGAGCGCTGCGTTCGGGACGCAGAGGTCGGGAGTTCAAATCTCCCCCGCCCGATTTTGCAATCTATGATTCGCTTTAGAACTCAAGCGAAAAAGTTGCTTCGTGTTCCTGCCCCGAATCTTCGACGACTCTTACTTCAAGTAAACCCGTGAGTCCGACGATTTTCTTAGGATAAAAATGCAGCCTTATGGATTCTTCAGAGTTCTTTTTTATAAAGTACCCTTTCCTCCAGTTCTTTTCATAGATTATATCTCCCGTTTCGGGATCTTCGACGGTGATAACATAATATATAGTGCCATGTTCAACTCTTTCTCCGTCGCTAAAAAGGTCGAGATAGACTTTTCTGTCTAATGTGTAAGCGTCTTCGATGTGGATTTCAGCATACACTGATTCGGCTATGCCGGCGAATAGGACTATCGCAGTTGTCACACACAGTACTGCGATTACTATTGGTTTTTCCAGACACTTCATAATACCCTCCGAACGCGATTAATCGCAGCAAGATTATACAATGGCGATTTGTAGATTGCAAATTCGCTTGTTAACCGAGTGAGAATTGTGCGGTTCAGGAAGTTATCTAGTATCGAGCCACACAGGCACTTCATCGAGCGCAGTCACGTCTTCCGGTGTTTCACGTCTTGCTAGTAGCGCGCATCCGTTTGCGCCTGCAAGAATAACAGCGGGATAAGGCACGCGATTATAGTTGCTCGCCATGCTGTATGTGTATGCGCCTGTCGAGAGCATTGCGAGCAAATCGCCGGGACTTGGCTCTGGAAGCGGGACATCAGACGCCAACATATCGCCAGATTCGCAACACTTGCCTGAAATAGACCATGCGCCGGTAGGACGTTCGTTCGCCCGTTCAGCGAGTAGAACATAATGGCGTGAACCGTACAAAGCATGTCGCGGATTGTCCGTCATGCCGCCGTCAACGCTGGCATAGTTTCGGATTCCCGGAATTTTCTTGACGCTTTGCACAGTGTAAAGCGTGACACCCGCTTCACCTACAATCGAGCGTCCGGGTTCGTCGCACAAAACAGGCAGCGGCAAGTTGTATTCTCTTACGCATTCGTTGATCGTCTGAACGAGGTGCTCGATGTGCGTTGAAACTCTCGGCGGCGCGTCTTCCGGCAGATATTTGATTCCCAAACCGCCACCCATATTGATTTCGTCAAGCGGCGCCCCGAGTTCGTTTCGAGCGTAAGCGTAGAATTCCATCATCAACCGCGCAGCGACGCTGTAGATTTCATATTCAAATATTTGTGAGCCGATGTGACAATGAATGCCGACGAATTCGAGTTCGGGAACTTCCAGAACGCGTTTTGCGGCGTCTTCTGCAGTGCCGCCATCCAAATTGAATCCAAATTTTGAATCGGTTTGCCCCGTCTGAACGTATTTATGAGTGTGTGGCTTAACGCCCGGCGTAACTCTTAACAATACTTTCGCCCTTTTTCCTAGCTTTCTAGTTAGTATTGCGAGTTTGTCGATTTCGGCAAGGTTGTCTATAACGATTCTACCAACGCCGTATTCAAGCGCAAGCGTCAATTCCTCATCAGTCTTGGCGTTTCCGTGCATCAAAACCATATCAGGCGGGAAACCTGCTTTGATTGCGGTATGCAGCTCACCTGACGATACAACGTCGAGTCCCAAACCTTCTTGCTCTATCAACTTGCAAAACCCGACAGTTAAGAACGCCTTCGACGCGTAATAAACGCGTGAGCGCGGGTAGAACTCGATACGCTCACGGTACTCACGGCAACGTTTTCTAATAACTTCTTCGAGCATGACGACAAGCGGCGAACCGAACCGTTCGACCAAAGAGCGCGCGGTATTCCCAGCGAGGATCAACTTTCCGTCGCTCGAAATTGAAGCGATGTCGTCCGTAACTGGCAGTCGTTTGAAAACGTAACTCATAGAGGCTCCGAAAACACTTGTCGATTTCTTTGTGATATGAATTGTTCCAACAATACAAAGACTCCGAATTAAAGCACTTAATACCCAATATGCGTTATTTTTGTCTAGCTTCAATGCTACGCTTAATTCTAAGCGTTTAATCACCATGCCTTTCAACGCTCATTCTCGTTATCATTATTGGTGCACGCAAGCTAATCGAGATTCGGCTAGTTTGTCTTGACATATTATCTTGCTGCTAATATACTCTCCGCTCACCCTTTCGGTGAACAAATTTAAGGAGAAGCGTTATGCCTCTGCCAAAAAAGAAAATTCCGAGAACTCATAAGCTAACGCGGCGCGCAAGCTGCTTTATGCCTATAAAGAAACCCGCGCTAGTGCGCTGCCCGAACTGCAACACGCTCAAACGTTCACATTTCGTATGTCACAATTGCGGCTGGTATAAAGGCAGCGAAGTCGTTTCGGTTAAGGTTAGAAAAGAGACTGCCGAATAGGCAGCAAGGAGATTATCAAATGGGCACTTTTGACGAACTCAAAGCGATCATAGCGGCGAAGCTCGATGTTGCAGAAGACAAGATTAGCGAAGACTCTCACTTCGTTGACGACCTCGGAGCGGACTCGCTTGACCTAGCCGATCTAGTAATGGAGATTGAGGAAAAGTTCAACGTCAATTTTGATGCGTCCGACCAAAATACGGACGAGTTCACAACCGTCAGCGACGTCGTTAAAGCGATTGAAAACCTTAAATAAGGTTTCTTTATCAAAGCGCTAGTCCAAGTTAGGCACAACATTTTCAGGACTTCGTCGCACCACAACCTTCTTATTTTCATAGTATTTTTCTATGAGACAACGCGCGCGGCTGATTCGATTTTTGATTGTCGTTGTCGAGGTATCAAAACGAACTGCTAAATCCGATACGTCCCAGCCGTATATATAGTGAAGCTCCAAAATCCACATACATGGGTATCGCCGCTTCATTTCCAACCACCAAATAGCAAAATCAAGTTCGTCAGTAAGCATAACATTAGTATAGTTATTATTGATAGTAAAGTCAAATATTGCGGCTGTATAGACAAATATTGACAATAATAAAAATATAACTTATCATGCGTGTGTCTATGTTGGAGGAATTCTATGAACCTAGGTGAAATGATTCGTAATGCAAGGTTGAGCGCGGGGATGTCAGCGCGTGAACTTGCGAGAGCGGTCGGTTTGAGTCATTCGTACGTTTCGCAGGTTGAAATGGGAGGCATTACCGCCCCTTCGCCGGGTGTTCTAAAGCGAATGAGTGTTGAGCTTGATTCTCTTGATTACAGATATTTGCTTGTCGCTGCAGGATATATCTCTAGAGCGGACGAACTTGGCGACTCGGTAGAAGAAGCGAGTAACAAGCAACATGATAACCGCTTCAAAAATAATAAACTTGAAGATGCACACGATTACTATTACGAGATTAGCGACAAGGGTGATTTAGTTAAACCCATCGATTCAAGAGTTGCTCAACGAATTGTTCAAGCAATATCGGATGAAGAGATAGAGAGTAGATTACGAAAGCAAAAAAATGCGGCGATTCCTATAGTCGGATCGATTCCGGCAGGAAGTTCGCTTGTCGCGGCGGTAGCGCATTTCGAACCGCTTGATACCTATCAAATACCGGAAAGCGTTTGCGGAATAGGTCCGCTTTCCGTATTGCGTGTCACAGGCGATTCTATGAAAGATGAAGGCATCATAGACGGCGATATAGTAGTTATAGATCGTGGAGCGACGCCGCGCAACCTAGACATATGCGCCGTGCAAATTGAAGGCGAACATCCAACGCTTAAACGAATCGCAATGTCAAACGACTATTTCGTTTTATCCCCTGCAAACAGCGCATATCAATCCATAGTTGTTCGTGTCGATGACGTTGGGAGAACGGTAACAATTTTCGGCAAAGTTATTCATTGCTGCCGTACTTACTGAAAATTAGTAGTCAGACTAAAGTAAATCGCGAAAACCCCGCGCTAACATATAGAAACTTTAGCAAATCGAATATCCGTGATAACCTTCAAGCCTTTAGTTTTTGGATGCCGCAATGCGTAATTTTCTATCGATTTTTTCAAAGTATCCGCTCGGTCCGCTCAAGGAAATGATGAACGGAATCGAGAAACTTGTCGTTCTTACAGAAGAACTCATCACACACGTGAAGAATCAGAATTTTGACGAAACGAAACGCGTCGCCAAGGAACTTATGAAACACGAGCACGAAATCGATATAATGGCGGCTGAAATTCTTGACTCCATTAAAGCAGCTCTGGTGCTGCCCCTCAACAAGAAGGACTTCCGAAGCATAGTGAAGCGCGTCAACGCGCTTTCGTCCGATTTAGAAGACTTGGGAGTTCTGTTTACGCTCCGTCATATGATCGTTCCTGAAGGTTTTGCGTCAAGCTTAGACGATGTGTGGGAAAGAGTCAAAGACACTTTTCGCGAGGCTCGCAGGATGATAGGCGGTCTCGATGAGTTGATCGCATCAGGACTCGTCGGTCCAAGAGCCGCTGATTTCCTTGACATGGTCAGCAACATCGACGACCTCGAATGGAAGACGGATAAGCGAGTTTATAAAGCTACTCAAGCGATTTTAGAATTGGAAGGACAAGAAAGTCCTATTGCAATAATGATGTGGATGAAAATACTTGATAAAATGAACAACATCTCCGACATATGCCAGGAACTCGCTAAAGTTATCCGAAGACTGATTGCCAACTAATAAACATGGACTCTAACATCGTCATTACAGTAATCATTGTTCTCGGACTCTACATGGCATGGAACATCGGCGCGAACGATGTTGCGAATGCTATGGGAACGAGCGTGGGCAGTAAAGCGATCACCTTCAAAAAAGCTATTCTCATTGCAGCGATTTTCGAGCTGGTTGGAGCGATTTTTGTCGGCGGTTCAGTAACTGAAACCATCGCGAAAGACATAGTTTCACCAGAATTGACGGCAAACATCGACGTGTTTGTCCTAGGCATGATTTCGGCTCTTTTCGGAGCGAGTGTGTGGCTGAACGTGGCAACTCGCCTTGGATTGCCGGTTTCGACGACTCACAGTATTGTTGGCGCAGTGATGGGGTTCGGTGCGATTACAAGTGGGATTGGGTCTATTAACTGGAACAAGGTTATCCAGATTGTTCTAAGCTGGATAGTCAGCCCGCTTGCAGGTGCGCTGATTAGTTTTTTGCTTTTCGCATTTTTATTACGTAGAGTCATCGCAACAAAAAACAGTGTCGAAGAAATTAAAAAAGTCGCTCCCTATCTGGTTTTTCTTGTTGCATTTACTTTGACTTTGTCGATGGTTTACAAGGGTCTAGCCAACCTTCACCTTGATTTGCCGATTGGAATGGCGTTACTTTGGGCTCTAGTTATCGGGCTCTGTGCCGCGGCTTTAGCCAAGAGGTGGGTTGATAAGATTAGATGTTCCGCCAACGCATCGTTTGCACACAAAATGCGGCACACCGAAAGAGTTTTTGCAGTACTTCAAATTATCACAGCCTGTTACGTAGCGTTCGCGCACGGCAGTAACGATGTTGCGAATGCAGTTGGACCTGTCGCGGCTGTGGTTGAAGCGGTGAAAAGCGGTCATCTGAACGATACAGTAATCGTCCAGCCTTGGATATTGGTTATGGGAGGAGTAGGCATTGTTATCGGGCTTGCCACATTCGGAAAGTACGTTATAAAAACAATCGGCGAAAATATCATGCATTTGCAGCCGAGCCGCGGCTTCGCTGCCGAATTCGGATGCGCGAGCACGGTTTTAATATGCAGCAAACTTGGTCTTCCCGTTTCGACCACGCACACGATTGTCGGTGCTATAGTCGGTGTTGGGCTTGCACGCGGTATCGGCGCTATCAATATGAAGAGCGTTAAGTCTATTGTAACGAGCTGGCTCTGGACTATTCCATTTTCAGCAGCGTTAACAATTCTCGTGTACATCATCGCACGGGTGTTGTTTTTGTAGAATTGAACGAGCGATGATAAAATCGCCGTATGGGTACAGCAAATTTTTCATTCGTTTCGTTGTTTGTGCGGGTTCGCGCTTTCATAGTTCGTTCAGTTACATGCGTATTAACAATAGCTTTGTGCTTTGTTATACTACCAACCAGAACGTCTGCTTTAGACTTATCGCCGCGCGACCTAGGTGAGCAGTCTGTGCTGTTTGAGCAGGCTCTAATGGAAATGAATTTATCGGCGACGGATTTTAAGATAAACCTCGGCGACATGAGTTTTTATAATCGCGATAAATACCAGCTTCCAATGCTTAGAGCTTTTTTTGACAATCCTTGGCGAATAAGCCCGTACACGCGAATTTATACAAACGCTTATCTTACGAATCAAAACTCGTTGAGCAATATCATCGTCGGCGCGCAATATCGAATCGGTTATGGCGTACGGCTCAACATGGCAGGCTACGATTCGCTGTCGGTTACTCAAAAGAAAGTTGTAGAAGCGAAAGATCTGTCGCTTGCGAACGCGCTTG
>CAZRQJ010000090.1:3140-9394 GCA_964602075.1 uncultured Planctomycetia bacterium | reverse complement strand
TGGGAAACGCCGGCTCTTTTCGAGCGTCGTCGCCCTCTGTTCCCGACTGCTCACCACCCTGCAAAGGTCCGGCCAATCCGGGTGCGCCTTCCTTACCAACAGGAAGGTTCGGAGCGGTGATTCCAGTCGGGTTTACGTCTTTTGGCGAAAGTTCTACTTTGCTTGAGCCGGCAGGAGTAATCTTCGGAGTATTTTCAGGCTTGCTTTCCGAATTTTCGTCCTTCGGATTCTTCGCTTCGTCTTCTGGAGCAAGAGCGCTTTCTTTGATAGACGGAGTTTTCTTTGGGCCTTTTATTTCAATCGCGTCGCCTGTTGCGGCTTGCGATATGAGAGTAGACGCGAAAAATGCGACCGCAACTGCGGCAAAAACTGTGGCGGCTGCTCTAAAGAACCGCCGGTATTGCCAAAAACCTTTCCCCATACCGAAACCGGGATTATAGCAGTTAATCAAGGATTGATACGCATAGATGCGCTTGAATAACGACGTATATTATTCGCATATATTCAATCGACCTTAAGCAGCTTTATTATTATCTTTGCCTTGACACGTTTTGGTTTGAAGAAATTGAGAAAGACGTTCAGTGTGTTTTGTAATGCAACTCATATTTTTTTTCCCGTCAATTTTTTTATTACAAAATATTTTGGATAACACATGATTTTTTTGGTAATTGCGGTATAATGATTGCGACGGTTATCCGTCATGGGTCATTTGTGAGGAACGTACATTTACAACTTTGGGGAGAAAGAAGCATCGTTCGAAGCCGCTACACCACCGATGCTCCCCTTTCAGTTTCGCCGCATAGGTGTCGCCAAAACGCAATAAATCTGGAAGGCATATGAATTCAGCGGTACAAAGCGGTAACGCAGAAACCTGCATCGTCGGGATTGATCCCGGCACGCACAAATGCGGTATCGCGGTTGTCGGAGCAAGCGGGCAAGTGTATTTCCAGAAGTCTGTTTCCATTTCAAACACGGCTACGACTCTGGAATACGTCATCTGCACATACTCTATTGCAGCAATTGCGTTGGGAGACGGCACAGGCTCGGCAGGTTTATCTGAATCGCTTCAACTTGTCGCATCGAGATTCGGCGTTAATCTAACGATAATTTCGGAAGCAAACACCACACAAGAAGGCAATCGTTTGGCTTTTAATTCGATGAGTTTTTTAAGTCGTATTGCGTTTTTGTTTAAGATGCTGACCGGCATCGAGAGTGCGGATAAATGGGCGGCGGTTGTGATTGCAAAACGTGCATTTGATATTTCCCCAAATATGTTGTAGAATGTGTACCTTGAAATTTGGCAATTCGATGATGGCAGACGACGTTGGTATAAAGGAGGTGAATCGTAAGAATCAGCTCGCGAGCCAATACATCTTTGCGATATTGTTTTGTAGTTGTTGTTACTGTAACCCGACGGATGAAGCAATACTTAAGGAAACATAGACACTTAGACAAACGCTGAATCCGAAGGGTAAGTTGAAAAGACTTACGAGGATAAAATGAGAAACATTACTTTTTTGATTGTTTTTTTGTCGTTCATGCTTTTGACGACAGCGGCGTATGCCGGACCGTTCCCCGATGTTCCAGCCGATCACTGGGCATATGCAGCGGTTGATGAGCTGTCAAGCCTAGGCTTCATGCAGGGTTATCCCGATGGCGAGTTCAAGGGCAATCGCACCATGACCCGCTATGAGATGGCTATGCTTTCCGCCCGTATTTGGTACAAGGTACAGGAAGAACTTGCCAAAGGCACCAACGTTGCTCCCGAAGCTATTGCCAAAATTGAGAAACTTGCCAATGAGTTTAGAACCGAACTTGCCGATCTCGGTGTTCAGGTTGACAACATCGCGGCAACACTCGATTCACAGGGCAGTGAGATTGATCGCTTGAAGAGCATGATTCATGACACCAACATCACCGGTATGGTTCGTTTCCGCACCGGCGGTTTTGTTCAGAATCAGGCTGGTATCGATTTCACGACCGGCGAAGTAACCAACATCGCCACCGACATCGGACATGAAATGTATGGCAACCTTAACCTTCACTTCATGCCAAACGATGTTATGGATTTCGACCTTAGCCTTGTTTATGCAGAAGCTCATGGGCCTCTCGCAGGCATGGTTCCTTCAGCAAACGACGGTATTGCTAAGCCTGCAACTCCTCCGATGAACAAGGGCGTCACTGACAAGCTTGAAATCGACGTAGCGAAATTGACAGTCGACCTTACTCCTTGGGTTTTCACGTGGTTGGGCGACACTCCTACCTTCACGATTGGACGTCAATACTTCAGCTTCGGTGAATTCGGTCTTACCGGTGATAACGGTTATTGGAGCGACTACGGCTTCCGTTTCGACTCCACTTGGGGCGCGAATTGGGAAGCATGGGTTGGCGCGTACAGACTCGACAGCGATGCGACTTGGGCTGGCGCAACACCCAATAACTTTGTTTACGGACCGAGCCGCAGCTTCCAGAACACGTGGTTCACAACCGAAAGTGACGATTTCGTAATCGCAGGACTTGGCTACAACGGACCGGAAGGCACTGTTGCAGGTCACGACTATGCGTATGAACTCGAACTCAACGTTGTTCCTAACGGATACGGCGAAGAGTTTTATGTAGGCGGTAGCGCAAACTTCGAGATTCCTTGGATGGCGGCTGGCCCGTGGATCAACGGAATTCGCGGCGAAGGCGTTTGGGTTAACACCAACGTCACTGACCGTGATCCCGACGAAATGGGTCTTGACGCGATCAGTTGGGTAGCCGATCTTGATATCTACAACAATGGCAACACCAAGCTTGTTGGTAGCTATGCTCAAATCACTCAACTTGAAGGACTTCCAGTTTACTCGAACGTTGACAACGATCCGTTTAGCGAGTGGGATTTCACCACAGCTGCAAGCGGCGATGCATTCAACATCAGCCGTGAGGGCAAGAACTACTTCCCCGCAGACTTCAACGGCTTCGGCGTCACCGCTGAGCACACATTTGCAAACGGTCTTTACGGCAAAGTCTTCTTCTATGACGGCGAACGTCGTAACAGCCGCTTCACCGATCGTCCGGGTCTCCTTCGTGTTATGTTCAAGTATCCTATCTATGACAACGCAACAGTTGGACTTGACATCATCAACGCTGGCTTGACCGACGGATTGAACGATGTAAGCACTCTCGTTCGCGGCGAGCTCTTGATCAACTTCTAATCTAGGCGTTGGATTAAAGCTGGCTGCATTCGTAATCTAATTGCAAGCCACCCCCCGAGGGAAACTTCGGGGGGATTTTTTTTTGAATTCATAACCATCAAGTTGTTTGATGACTTCTGACTTTCACATCTTCACGATTAAACGCTTATTGAGTTTGTTTGGATATAATAATGTGTTCTAAAGGTTGGCATATGGATTGCAAGATACGCGTTGGCAGCGCGCTCATTTCTGAAGGGAAAAAAGCAGTTGTGACTTCGCAGATTGATGGAAGTCCGCTCGGTTCGTACGTATTGCTCGATCCTGAAGGTTTAGACGCTGTAATCAAAAAACTCAAAGAGAGTTTCATTTATACGCGCTCCACCCAACCAAAAGAACGCGAAATACTGCTTAGAGATATTGCAGGTGCGCTTGCTAAAAACGCTGATACCCTTATCGATCTGTTAATACGCGAAACGGGAAAGCCGTTCGCATTGGCAAAGGCGGAAGCCGATGCAGCGTTCACATCACGCGATTCGGTTTTCCACATCGCTGCATCCGAAGCCCTAAGAAATACGGGCATTATCGAGCCTTTGTTCGTGCCTATCGGTAGCTTACAGAGGATGTTATCAAACAAGCGTTATCCAATAGGACCGATTCTTTCGAGCGTTCATTCCTTTAATCCACTTTCTCTTGCGGCACACGAGATTGGAGCGTCTATTGCGTCCGGAGCGACGATGCTCCTTCGCCCGCCCGAAGGCGCAGCGCTGACATTGATGGAATTTTCTCGAATCGTAAGCGATGTACTCGGCGATAGTATCTGGTTTGTAGCTGCGCCGATGACTGACGAACTATTTTTTGAAGCTCTTTCAGGCGGCGAATTTGGCGTGCTATCTTATTTTGGCGACACAAAGCGAGCCCGCGAATTGCGACGTATTTCCTGCGGAATCAAATCGGTCATTCGAGCCCACACCGGAGCATCCGCAATCGTTGAATCCGACAGCGATTTGAAGCGAGCGGTTGATCATATTGCTCGAGGAGCGTTTGCAAACGCGGGTAGAATGAATTTTTCAATCAAATCGGCATACATACATACCGCTGTTTATGACGAATTTATCGATATGTTCATGGAAAAAACGCAAGCAATAACGACGAATATCGATCCATTCGACGAAAACTCCATCTATCCCAACCTGCCTGCAAACCATCTAAACGCCGAATATTGCGAATGGCGGAACTCAACAAAATGCCGTTTTTTAAATGTTAATCGAATCGGCGACTTAAACGGAGCTACGTTAATGCCTGTAATTATCGAAACATCTTTGTGTGAGTCGTTCGGTGATTACCCCATTAACTTCCCGTTGTGCTTCATTAACAAATACGAAACATTAGACGATGCCGTCGAGTCGTTGTGCCGCAACGGACTAGGATCGCTGGTTATACTTTTTAGCCGTGAGCAAGGCGATGGTTTGCATATTTTGAAAACTGCGGATATTGGTACGCTTGTTATGAATGAATACTCATACGAAATGGAGCCGAGTGTTCTCTACAGCTCTCTGTTCAGGTTTGGGGGCGGTAATTCGGGAATCAGATTCGCGATTGAGGAATACACCGAACAACGAGCGCTCTTATACAACAATTGGTGGGGCGGTTAAACGCAGCCGTGTTTCGCACGTCTATAGTTGTTGTGCAGATAGCGATTCTCACATTACTCGTGCCGCTCATGCTTGAAGCGGCACCGCTCGATAGAATCGAATATGAAGGTTCGATTGCAACAACTTTATCTTCTGAAAATCGCGTCGTGCGCGCAATCACACATGTACCTGCCGGCAAGGGACCTCAACCCGTCGTTCTTGCGCTTCCTTCGGAATCCGGCTCGCAATCGGACGCGATAGCTGTTTTTAGAAGATTCGTTAAATTCGCTAATCTGGGCTATGCTGTAGTTGCGCCCGACATAAGTGACAGCGCTCTCGGCGGCATAGAGCTTGACGACGTGCTTGCTTGGCTGGATTATATTGACAGACATGAAAGACTCGACCGCAAACGAGTTGTGATAGTTGGCTGTTCGCATGGCGCGTACTTGGCGGCACTGACGGCGTGTCGTGACGACGTTTACGCTTTGATTTTAGTTAATGGATTTTATGAGTTGGCTGATTACATGAGCAACGTTTTATGGAACTCAAGAAATCCAACTAATCGAGCTTTATACGAAACAACCACCCGTGAGATAGGCACGCCATCGGATGATTCAGGCTTATATATGGCGCGTTCGCCCGCTGCCAATGCAGATACAATCAACGCACATGTGTTGATGTTCCACTCTCGACGAGATATGAGAATCGAATCGAGATATTCGCAAAATTTCGCCGACGCTTTAGAGTCGGCTGGAGTACGCGTGGACTATTTCATACTAGAAAACAGCGAGCACGATATCGACATAACAAGCGACGATATAGCTGGACGGGTAATCAAATTCCTAGGCGAGATAGGATTACCGAGCGGAGAAAAAGTGACGGAATAACCAATCTAATCTGATTAACTACGTTTTTTATTTTTTTAAAAAAACGCGGAACTTTTTTTTGAAACACCAGTCTTAACAAATGACCTGCGCATTGGACTTATAACTTCACAGTATGCCCTTGCTCCCCGGCAAGGGCATTTTTTTATCTTAATCCGAGTTTAACACTTGACGATTGTTGTCCGCGAACATGTATATACATAAAACAATACCTGCTGTGGCTGCAAGAATAAAAAGCGCAACGGTATAGTTGTTCATTGCCGTCAAGCTGGCAATGAACGAATCCGCGAATGCGAACGGGTTTATTTTCGTTGTATATATCTCCCCCGCGCTTCCGGTTCCATAGCCTCCCGCTTTTGCTAGTAATAGACTAACGAACATTGCGATTGCAACGCCAAATCGCGAGCAAGTGGCTTTTGCTGTGTTAATGCGACAAACGAAGCGTGAGATCTTTCCAAATAGCGTCGCCGATAGAATTCCCAAAGACGCAAACGAGATAAACGAAGCGTTTAGAGCCAATGCCCCAACGGAAGGAGTAACACCGATGAGAGCGATTTCACTGT
>CAZRQJ010000090.1:0-3123 GCA_964602075.1 uncultured Planctomycetia bacterium | reverse complement strand
AAAAAGGAAAATGATCATAAAACTCGCAAATTCTTTCTGATTGAAGTTCAAATTCGCCGCAATCCATGCCGCAGACAACGACAGCCCGAAACCCATCATTGATATCAGTTGAGCGGGTGCGGTTTCGTATTCACCTACTAGTTCGATGCCTGTCAAGAACGGATGGGCAGCAATAACGACATATGATGCGCCAAACCAGATAGCCGCCGAAAACAAAGCTGTTACATATCGGCTTAACTTTCTACGCTTGATAGCGAATCTGGATGATATATGTTTGATTGACACTAAGATAAAGGCAAGTACTAAATAAACAAATCCGCAAAACAAAGCGGTTTTTACAAGCGCAGCCATTCGGTAAAAGCCTGACGAAATACTGATGTCAATGTCGGTAGCTCTAAAGAACTTTAGGAGAGTTGCTATTCCGTCAGAACTGAAAGCTGCAAGTGCAAGTCTGTAAATTGACTCGTTGCTCGCGCTTGTTCGCACGGAGACGATTATCGCCGCCGCGAATAACATGATAAACATCAAACCTGTCTGTGATAACGCAAACGTCGTTTCACCAGAGTCTTTGAGTTTTAAGTTTGAAACGAGTCTAATATCGCCTACCGTAAGAGCTACAATCGCGCCGATAGCCGATGCGGCGACGACAAAAAGCGCACCCGTGAGTACGATTGCCGTCCAATCCAACGACGAAAGCGGAAAAACATCGGACGTCGCGCTTGGCAGAGCGGTCGTGAAACGGATTATTGCCGGCAAAATAAAAATCGAGAAGATAGTTAACGTATCGCTTGCAAAAGTTCTAAAAGCGGCTAAGTAATTTATACCTTTATGCGAGCGAGACAAAGAGTCGGTAAACGCCGATTGAGACTTTATTCTATTGCGTGCAAGTAAAACACCCAGATCGACAGCGACAAGAATCATCAATGCCGTAAACGCTCGATCCCAGTTATTGACACGATAAAAATTGAGCGAGTTGTCTGCATGATAGCGGTCTAAATTGAACAAAAAAGCGGCGATGTCAAGTGCGGCAAAGATTACTGCCGCGACGAGCATGAATATATAATGGGCGCGAGCCGTACTAACGGCATGTTTGTAAAAATGGATCGCCTTACTAAAACTCAACCACAAGACGGAAAACATGCTGATTTTTGGGCGAGGCTTTCGCTCACCCGTGGACGGTGGCGGTGGGTTTACAGACCTGTTTTGTTTCGATGATGGAACAGTGTGTCGGCGTTTCACTTTGACGACCCCGCGATCGCTTGGACGGATTGGTGTTTGCGAAGGTTCATCCGCTCTACGGCGATTCTCTTCAAACTTGCGGTTGTCGTTGTTTATCAACTCCCATACACCGTCCCAATATGTTCAAGCATTACAACTTTCAATTTGTCGTTCAGAGTTGCAGTCAGCCAAGGACTTTCATATGCAATACAATTAAAAAGCAAAGCGCTCTCCGGCAAATAGTCTTCTCCAACAGGATATACGAAACTCGTCGAATGCGGGCTTAACGGAGTGCCGAATCTTTTCCGTATCATTCTCCTAATGGCGAGATTGACCGCTTCTTCTTGAGTTTCGCTTTGAATAATATCTTGATTCGATTTTGCAGGGCTAACCTTTGGGATGCGAAAACCCACCTCTCCATTCGGCTCGATTCTACCAATATTTGCAGAAAACGCGCCAAACCCAATTCTAACGTCAGTCAATGCGCTTTCATGTTCACTTTTTGCTGTGACAACTACATCACCGCTTGCCTCGATTTTTGCTATTAAAGATATCGGAAACTCCATCTCCGAAGCATCAATGTAATGGTTGGATTTCGTTTCTAGAAAACGTTCATTACCGGAACGCCGAGAAACAAGTTCTTCTTCTTCACCTGTGACAATTGCTAGTTTTAGCGTCTCCGACTGACGCACAATTGCTTTCGATATTACATAGCTCTGCTTTGAAACAGGCAGCAATATCGCAATTGCGCCTACCAACAACACTACGGAAATCAACGCTGCGCCGATTCTATACCGCGCCATTCCCTCGCTATGCAACGCATATATTACAAACAACGCTGAAATAATGGAAACAGCAAGAGCAAGAATTGTTCGCCTAAGTTCGAAATTTCTTACGCTTACAGCAGCTTTCGATAACTCCAAATCGGAGTTTTGCTTGCCCAATTTCGCGTCAAGCGGCTCGGTAAGGTTGCGATTAAGCAGAAACCGCACAAGATCGAATCGGTGTTTCGGATTATCACCGTTAAACTCACGTGTCAGAATCTCGGTTTCCAAAAACGTTGAGACAACGGTTGCCGTATTCAGATTCGGTCTTATCTCAACAAGTTTGAGCCCTGCAACTGCACCCCTGATCGGCGTGTACTTTATGGATTCTTCATTAAGAACAACAGGATTACTAAAGGAGTTTATGAAGTTTGCAAGTTTGGTTTCAACTGTAAACAAAGCCTGACTAAGCGTTGATTCACTGAAAAATAACAATCCAGCGCTTGCGCTCGAATTCGTGTTGGGTTCACTGCAAACAACCACTATCGCTCCCGTCAGACTGAACGCACTTATCAACCGTTTTTCTCTATCGTTTATAGATTGCCAAGCTTTCTTCGACACGATTACTGCAGCAACCTCATTGATTCGCTCCAGTGCAACATACAAATCTTCGGGATTGGCTGAATTGATTGTTGTTATTAATTTTAACTTTTTGTCAGTTGAATCGTTAGAATCGAAATGCGAATTCAGTTTTTCTATTTCTCCTTTATCAAAGCCAACCGCAAGAACATCAAATGAATCGGTTTTCTCGACGGCGTTGACAACGGAGATACTTCCGACGGTCGTTGATATGATTATGAGAAATAAAAAAACAAAGCGTAAAAGCACGCGTGAATGATAACACGTTCCCAATATTTCGAGATTGCATAAGTAAAACTGCATATCAGGCGTGCAAATATGCGTAGGATTATTTTCACAATCACAATATTAACTAAATCATATGCGAGTAGTAGAATATTTAAAAAGAGTAGTAATATTTAGATACGGCTGTTTAACTTCGATCGTCTAGACGATTTTTCGGGTAGATAAACTAGTCGCTATTTTCTTTGGGGAGTTCAATATGGTTCATGTAGTAGTTACC
>CAZRQJ010000089.1:0-9478 GCA_964602075.1 uncultured Planctomycetia bacterium | reverse complement strand
CAAATCTAACAGGCGTTTCGGAGCTGTCGTAACTGTCTTGTTCGTCGTCATATAAGGCACGAAAAGTTAGGGTTCGTTCGTCAATGATAAGGCGCACAAAAACCTGCATCGGATCTTCGTTAGCGATTTCAATGGAACGTCTTTTCGTGGCGTAATAGTTAAGCAGCTTATTACGCATAGTGAGGTCGAGAAGACGAAGCCGAGAAGCGGATAGATGTTTCTCCACAATCGATTTGCGATCTTGTGTTGCCATGCTTCCAATAACCTAAAATTGATACTTCGATTTGTATGGCTGAATCGACACAGTTAATATAATCCTCCTGCAAGCTCTTTTCAACCGTGTTTATAAAAAAAATGATTTTTTCGACTTTGTTTCTTGTCTTATCTGGGCTACATCTAGACAAGTATGTCGTTTTTTTTTCAGCGTTAATGCTTTCAAACAGAAAATACGTTGTTTTTTTTAAAATTGCGTTGTTAACTATAGAAAAAACTTGACAACGCAGGGTATAATAGCGTGCCTTCAAAAGCGGTAGTAGTGTAGTGTGTGTTTAACGCTTGACATTTTCTGGCTTGAGGGTAAAATACTGCATGTTTCGGATTGGAGTATTTAGGGGTAGCGGTCTCCCACCGCCACTCTTTGTAAACCAAGACCATTGAAAGGAGAAGGGAATCATGAGGTCAGTTTTTGTATTACTTTCTGTAATGCTGGTTTCGACGTTGTTCGTAGCTAGCTGCTGGGGCGGCGGTGGACGCACGCTTTGGGACACCGACCCGCAGGCGGGTCTTCTTCCCGCAGTTCAGTTTGCCTTCACGGGCGCAATTCCTCTTGTCGTTGACACACTTGGTATCGGTGGATGGTATCATGTAGACAACAACAGCGTTGGCGTTCAGGACGATGGCTCTGGCGCATCCGTCGTAATGCTTCCTGACACTTACCTTACCGTAGGTGGAAGGGCACCGACTTGGGTTAACCTTGGCGTAGGTCCTATGGACTTCACACCGGCTAACGCAGCGGTTGTCGGCATGATCAAGATTGGCGGTTGCAAAATTATTGCCGAGACCAGCCTTGGCGCAACAAACGTCGAGTTCAGCAGAAACCTCACCATCACGCTGCCCGTTATTGACGGCTATGCCGACAACACGGCGGTTTACGTTTACAGATGGACAGGTTCAACGTGGCAAGCCGTTTCGACGGTAAGCCAGAGCGGCGGATTCAGGGTTGTTACTGATCTTGTTGCGCTCGGTATCAATCAACCCGGTAACTACGCAGTCTTTGTAACCGCTCACACGGGCGGCTCTGGAAGCTAGTAGTTAACTAGATTTTCTTGATTGCACAGGGACGGCGTTCGCGCCGTCCCTTTGTCGCGTCTAATTACCACTACTTCTTGTTCAGCTACCTTTGAATAAAAAATACATGCCATATTTACAATCATTTTTTTGTTATAAAGCAAATTATATACATTTAACAATACAAATTATCTTGCCATTTTGTTATTTTATATGCTATAATTCATAGCTTTGAGGGTGACTTCTAGGTCAGCCGCATGTATTGTCGCTATATACAATCCCGACGTTTTTCCGTCGGGTTTTAGGTTGTATTGAGCGTTTTATTATGATTACAGGTAACAATTACTATGGCAGAAATCACTGCAAAAGATTCAAACGGCTCTCAAACGTTGAATGATTACGGCGCGGAACAAATACAGGTTCTTAAGGGGCTCGAAGGTGTACGGCATCGCCCTGCGATGTACATAGGCTCGACTGGCGAGATGGGGCTTCACCATTTGGTTTGGGAAATAGTCGATAACTCGATTGACGAAGTCATGGCGGGGTATGCCACAACAATTAAGGTCGAGATTCTTAAAGACAACGGCATAAAAGTCACCGACGACGGGCGCGGAATTCCTGTTGACACTATGAAAGAAGAGGGAAAGAGCGCGCTTGAAATCATTCTCACGGTGCTTCATGCAGGTGGTAAATTCGGAAGCGGCGCTTATAAGGTCTCGGGTGGTTTGCACGGCGTGGGCGCAAGCGTTGTAAATGCTTTGTCGAGACGATTCGAGGCTGAAGTGCACCGCGATGGAGTTGCGACGCGTTTTGTATGCGAAAGAGGAGAGGTAGTTGAGCCGATTCATCAAGTAGGCAAAGCGAAGAAACGCGGAACTATTATTACTTTCTGGCCTGATCCTCTTGTGTTTGATGCGCTCGATTATAAGTATGCAATTCTTGAAGAGCGCTTGCGCGAGCTTGCGTTCTTAAATGCTGGTTTGAAAATTGATTTGACCGACCATCGCGATGGTGAAACAGCTTCATTCAAAGCTACGGGCGGACTTGCGGAATTTGTGAAATGGCTTAACCGAAATCGTGAGGAAATGCATAAACCGATTTACTTCACGCATCAGATAAACTCAAGCCGAATCGACGTCTCAATTCAGTTCACAAACGCGTATAACGAGCGAATACTTGGGTTCGCCAACAACATATTTACAAAAGACGGCGGCACGCATATCATCGGTTTCAAGACAGCTCTAACACGTGTAGTCAATAACTATGCGAAGAAGAACGACTTGTATAAAGCAAACGAAGAAGTTCCGTCAGGCGAAGATGTGCGTGAAGGCGTCACCGCGATTGTGAGCGTTTGGCTCGAAAATCCGCAGTTTGAAGGACAAACAAAAGGACAACTTGGCAACACTGATGTACAAGGGCAGGTAGAGGTTGCGGTTGGCGAGCATTTGTCTCAATATTTCGACGAAAATCCTGCTGTAGCAAAGAAGCTAGTAGCAAAAGCTCAAGCATCTTGCAGAGCGCGTCTTGCCGCAAAACGCGCTCGCGATGTTGCGCGTAAGAAAGCCGGGCTAGACAGCTCGCTACCCGGAAAGCTTGCAGACTGCAGCGAACGCGACAATCACCGCACCGAGTTGTTCATAGTCGAAGGCGACAGCGCCGCTGGTCCTGCGAAGGGCGGTCGCGACAGAAATTTTCAAGCGATATTGCCGATCAGAGGCAAGATACTCAATGTCACGAAAGCGGCGGAAGGCAAAGCGCTGGCTAACTTAGAAGTTCGTAATCTGATAACGGCGATCGGCACCAATATTGAACAAAGTTTCGATCTAGAAGCTCGGCGATACGATAAAGTCATAATACTTACAGACGCCGATGTTGACGGCAGCCATATTCAGATTTTGCTGCTTACATTTTTCTTTCATTATGTGCGCGGATTGATCGAAGCTGGTCATGTTTATGTTGTTAAGACGCCTCTCTATTCCGTGCGCAAAGGTCAGAAGCGATGGTACGTTTTTAGCGACAACGAAAAAGTAAAGCTCCTGAAGGAAATTGGAGAAAAGGGTGTCGAGATAACGCGATTCAAAGGTTTGGGAGAGATGAACGCTGATCAGCTGTGGGACACGACTATGAATCCCGAAACGCGTACGCTGCTGAAAGTTACCCTTGACGACATAGGACATGCTGAAAACGTGTTTGAGCGCTTGATGGGGAAGGACGTAGCTCCGCGCAAGAAATTCATCACCGATTACGCGCGAGAGGTTAAGAATCTCGACATTTAATCTACACATGCTGATAACAGCGAGGATTTTATGAGGCAGGATAACTTGGACGATACAATACGAAAGCCGGTTTTAACTCCAATATCGAAACAGATGGAGGATTGTTTCATTGACTATTCGATGAGCGTTATCATCGGTCGCGCAATACCCGACGTTCGTGACGGACTAAAACCCGTTCATCGCCGTATTCTATACGGTATGTTAGCAGGCGGATACACGTCGGACAAAAAGACGCGTAAGTGCGCTAAGATTTGCGGCGATATTATCGGAAAGTATCATCCGCACGGCGACGGACCTGTTTATGACGCGCTAGTGAGATTGGCTCAACCATTCAGCATGCGTTATCCGCTAGTGCTTGGTCAGGGTAACTTCGGCAGTATCGACGGCGATCCGCCGGCAGCAATGAGATACACAGAAGCCCGTTTGTCCGCTATCGGTGAATATCTGCTTGAAGATATTAAGAAGAATACAGTAGATTTCGATCCAACTTACGATGGCGAAGAGAACGAACCCAAAGTACTGCCTGCTGGTTTACCCGTGCTTTTAATGAATGGAACGGAAGGCATTGCGGTCGGTATGGCTACTCGTATTCCACCGCACAACCTGCGCGAGCTTGCACGCGGCATCATTGCTTTAACGGATAATCCAGAGTTAACGACCGACGATCTAATGAAAATGATTCCCGGTCCGGACTTTCCCGGTGCGGGCATAATCGACGGAACAGAGGGAATACGCGAAGCTTACAATACAGGTCGCGGTTCGCTTGTTCTACGCGGGCGCGCGGAAGTCGAGCAAGACGCAAAGGGGCGTTTTAGAGTTGTTATAAATGAGATTCCCTATCAGGTAAACAAAGCCGTTCTTGTCGAAAAAATAGCCGAGTTAGTGAAGGAAAAGAAACTAGAAGGCATATCGGACCTTCGCGACGAAAGCGATAGAAACGGCATACGCGTAGTCGTGGAACTGAAGCGTGAAGCAAATGCGCAGGTCGTAATCAACCGCCTTTACAAATTCTCCCAGCTTGAAGTCAGCTATAGCATAATCATGCTTTCTATTGACGACGGCGTTCCTAAAATACTCCCGCTTCGAGACATCCTGCTCCGTTTCATCGCTCATCGCCGCAATGTTATCATTCGCCGCTCGGAATTCGATCTCGAAAAAGCACGCGAGCGAGCGCATGTTTTGCTTGGTCTGAAGGTTGCTCTCGACAACCTCGACGAAGTTATAGCGATAATTCGCGGAAGCGAGTCACCGCAAATCGCAAAGGCGAGTTTGATGGAAGAGTTCGCTCTGTCCGACGTGCAGGCGCAGGCGATTCTTGAAATGAGATTGTCGCACCTGACATCTCTCGAAGTCGATAAGGTAATGACCGAACTTGCTGAAGTGTTGGCTCGAATCGAATATCTCGAAGACCTACTGGCAAGCGCGGAGAAGATAGACGGTGTACTCAAAGACGAGTTGAAGAAAGCGGCGGACAAATTCGGCGACGAGCGTCGTACGACGATTACCCGCTCGTCAGGCGAGATAGACGAGGAAGAACTCATTAAGCGTGAAGATGTTGTTGTCACGGTCAGCCGTGCAGGTTACATTAAACGCGTTCCACTTTCAACCTATCGTGCGCAGGGGCGGGGCGGCAAGGGACTGATTGGAGCGACCACAAGGGCGGACGATATCGTCAATTTGTTTATCAGGGCTCAAACTCATGACAACCTGCTTTGCTTTACGACGACGGGCAGCGTGTATTCGTTGAAAGTTTACAAGATCCCGGCGTTCGATAGAAGCGCGAAAGGCATCCCGATAATAAACCTAATCGGCATAGCTCAAGGCGAGCGAATAACCGCAATCGTCAACATAGCGGATTATTCTCGTCCATACCTTTTTATGTGCACGAAAAAAGGTACGGTAAAGAAAACTGAAATAGCGGAATTCCAGAAATTGCGCTCTACAGGCAAACGTGCTGTAGGTTTAAACGACAACGACGAGTTGTGGTTCGTAACGCCGACGACTGGCGACGACAAGATTTCACTCACGAGCCGAAAGGGTATGACAGTGATATTCCATGAAAACGAGGTGCGTCCGATGGGGCCGGCTGCACGAGGCGTCATCGGAATTAGACTCGGCGCAACCGATGATTACGTTGTCGGTCTCGAAATTGTCGATCAAGAAGACTACCTTCTTGTCGCAAGCGCGTTCGGTTATGGTAAACGAAGCAAGGTCGATCTTTATCGTGAGACGAAGCGAGGAGCGAAAGGAGTGATTTCGCTCAAGGTTTCCGACAAGACCGGTCCTGTCGTTGGTGTCAAGAAAACTCAAGACAACGACGATCTGTTAATTATCACGGAACGCGGGCAGCTTATACGCCAGGATGTAGCCAAAATCAACGTTTATGGGCGAGCAGCTCAAGGCGTTCGACTGATTCGTCTTGACGAAGGCGATTTGGTTACCGGTATAGAGGTTGTTTCAAGCGCAACAGAAGAGTTGTTTGACGAAAACGGCGATGACGCGTCGCAATACGAGTGATTTGGAACTAATTGAGTTCCCACTCAATCAATTTGAAGATGCGCGAATACATTAAATGTCCTAATTGCAAGCGGGCGATCAATTTTCCCGCATCCGATACGCTTGCCAGCGCGCCGGAATCGTGTCCGAAATGCGGATTTCCGCTTGTCGGAGATGTAGAGCCCGTTCCGCCGCGCGAAAACGCACGCAAGCGCCGCACGCGGCTTTCCTTTCGGATAATAGTAATTCTATTCGTCGTCGCTTTTGGAATCACAGAGGCGTTTTATTTTCTCTACAAAGGCTATAGCGACGAATACTTCGGTTTCACTACAAATGTTTCTGACACGGTCGCTCCACTGACGATTGACGATGCAACATGGCTTTCGATAAACGGCGATGAGTTGTTCCGCACGCGCACGCTCTTGACGCTCGCGTTAATCAAGGAGCGCGCGCCGTCATACTATGATCTTGTCTCTCAAAACATCAAATCCGTTCAAGAACTCAAGAGCGATAGATCGCTGGAAATTGATGGTCACAAGCTACACTTGCAGGGAATTGGTGCAATGGTGGACAGCTTATCGGGCAAAATGTGGATCAAGACGCGTATGGCTTTTGGAAACGACATTTTGAGAACTTGGGACTGGTCGGTTTTCAATTACGCGGCAACCTTAGTTCATGAGGCGACGCATGTCGAACTCAAAAAGCAAAATATCGAATTAGAGACAGTAGAAGAAGAGGTTGCCTGCGAAAAAGCTGCGCTTGACTTTCTTATACGCGCAGGCGGTTCTAAAGTGCTTATAGACAGTAAGCAAACCTACATAGAGCGCCCTGAATCTAAGCAGTATCAAAGATGGTACAACTGGTATCACCAGTTCACAAGCGGGAGTTGAGCAGACCGCAAAGTTGACCGCATGTTGTGTTTTTTCCACCGATTACATTAGTAAACCGTTCGGCGAATTGTTTCGTGACGGTTTATCCAACCAACACATCTTCAATCGGATATTTTACATTGCCTTTTTCGTCGTGATGGAACATCGCAAGACCGAACGTAATCGGTCCGACTCTGCCAATAAACATTAAAACGATTATCAAGATTTTGCCGCCGACAGAAAGCTGTGGGGTTAGTCCCATAGAAAGTCCAACCGTTCCGAGAGCGCTTGCGCATTCAAACAATGCTGCATGGGCGTCGCATTTTTCTATGAACAGCATAAGCGTTGTGCTTGCGCATAACGCGATAGTAGCCCAGAAGAGCATACTGTATGCTGTGATAATTGTTGATGCTTCAAGTTTACGTCCAAACACAATCGTTTTAAGCTTCTCAAGGAATGTCGAGAAACTTGAAAGCGTAGTTATAGCAAAAGTCGTAGTTTTGATACCTCCGCCTGTTCCCCCCGGCGAAGCTCCGATAATCATCAAAACAATAGTAAATACAAGCGTCGATTCGTGCAACTTGCCATAATCGAATGTGTTAAATCCAGCGGTACGCGGGGTCACGCTTGCAAACATGGAATTCAGTATCTTTTCCCAAACCGTCATCTGTGCAAACTCGCCCGTCGGAGCAAGCGCTTCAAACAGCCAAAACCCTATCATACCTGCAACTATTAGTATCGCCGTTGTGATAAGCGCTAGTTTTGAATGCAGAGAAAAGTCGCGAAATCTGCGCGTTAAAGATTCATAAATGACAAAGAAACCTATGCCGCCGATGACTACAAGTAAACTGACTGCCGACAACACGACTGGATCAGACTTGAAACCGACTAAGTTGTCGGAATAAACGCTGAATCCGGCGTTGTTGAAGGCGCTAATAGAATGAAAGAGCGCATAAAACCCCCCTTCGACAATCCCTTCTTTTTTGATAAACGGATAGCAAAGAATAGCAAAGCCTACGAACTCCACTATCACTACTATTTTGAAGACCATAACGAGCAGTTTCTTAGCGCTGCCAATCGTAGGTGCCCCCATCCCATACTTCAAGGTAAGTAAATCTCTAAATCCCATTCGCTTGCCGAGAATCATGAAAATGATGCTTGCTGCGGTCATGTAACCGAGTCCGCCGAGTTGAATAAGAATCATTATTACAACTTGTCCGGTACGTGTAAAAAATGTAGATGTGTCTTGTACGATTAGTCCTGTTACACAGACTGCGCTGGTTGCTGTGAAGAACATGTCAATAAAACTGCCCCATTCACCCGAAGACTGGCAAACAGGCATCATCAGTATTAATGCACCAATCGTCGATAGCCCTAGAAATCCGAGCACGAGAATGCGAGCTGGGGAAAGCCTCGACATATTGATAACAACGGCACGACGGGATTATAACACTGCCGTTGTTGTCAGATATTATTCGTTTGTTCCGATTGTTGAGAGTTTGTATCGTCTTGATCGGATGATTCTGCGGTAGTGATCAGATTTTCCAATTCCGTCAACAGAGTGTCTTCGTAATTTGTTCCAGATACGGTAAATTTTGATGTGCGTGAATAAATTCTTTCAAACGCTTCCGTAAATCTACCCGCACCCGAATCGAGTTCATACTTAATCGCAACTCCATCGTCGCTCAATTTTGTGAAAGTCCGTCGTTCGCGCGTGAGAGATCCAGCGCTCGCAGGCGTTTCAAATACCCAGACTTTCGACGGCACAACCATCTTTCCGTTCATAATCGAGCGGTATCCGCCTGTCGAATAGACATCGAGATAGACGAACTCGCTTGTTGGGTCCCAGCCGAGAATCCAAAGTTCAGTGAAAGCGTTTCCATTGGAATCGGTAGCTGTTAATACTGCTTTCATTGTCCCGCTTTCGAGAATCGGCCTGACGACAAAAGACTCTTTGATTCCCGCTTCCGAATCAACGAAAGCCCAGTCACCGGCGATAAACGCGAAATTAACATATGCGAGCGGATTTTGCGCGGCGTACGCGGGCGGAGTGGAAACTCTGAATATTAAACTCACTAATAAAACAGTAAGACTTATTGTCTTGCAAAACTGATACATGGATAAATCCTATATTAGAAATGTCAATTCTACACTACCTGTACAGACGATTATTGCTTCCAGCCCGCGCACACAACGAGCGTGTGATTCGAAGTCCAGACAAGTTCGCCGCATTCCAACGATTCAAGCATTCGGTTCTGACGTTTAATGCGTTCGTTCCAGAACTCGTCGAAACTCGCATCGGTTCCTCCGCCGGCGATGTATTCCTTGCGAAGCGTAGGGAAGAACTTGCGGCAGTTATCTTCGGAAAGTATGATTCGCAGATTGTTCGCAAGCGCTCGTTTTTCATCTGTGTCGTACGGCGGTTCGAGGTGGAGAATTCGGTCGCTCTTGCGCGTGAAGATGTTGCTCAAACCGGCGTCGTAAAACAGTTTAGGCAAACGCCTCGCAATCGAGCTGTCGCCTTCGCCTACCCGAATCTTGCCGATATAG
>CAZRQJ010000088.1:0-9687 GCA_964602075.1 uncultured Planctomycetia bacterium | reverse complement strand
TTACTACGAAAGAAGTTGGAAAGGGTACCGGTCTTGGTTTGTCATCAGTTTACGGGATCGTCAAACAGCACAACGGCATGATTATTGTCGACAGTGAAGCAGGAAAAGGAACTACGTTTACTATTTACCTTCCCATATCAGAGTTGGATGCCGATGATATAGTTCTCGAAGATGCGAGACCTTCAATTGGAGGAAACGAAACTATTCTTCTTGCCGAAGATGAAGATGTAGTGCGCATTCTTGCAGCGCGCGTACTGGAAAAAGCAGGATACCGAGTCCTAGTCGCTTTGAACGGTGTTGAAGCAATAGAGATGTTTGAAAAACATGCTTCTGAAATCAGCCTAACAATATCGGATATAGTAATGCCCCAGATGGGCGGAGTCGCGGTCTTTGAACGAATCCGAGAAATCAATCCACATGCGAAGGTAATTCTCGCGAGCGGCTACTCCCCCGATGTCAGCGTGCTCAACGGTGTGAATGACGAGGTTGATGGCTTTGTTTCCAAGCCGTTCATTCCTAACGATCTATTGTCTAAAGTGCGCACAACGCTAGATGTGAAAAAGTGAACCTAGTAAGCGTTACCTTAAACCTTATTCAAGTATTCGCCCTCATCGTCTGCATATAGCTTGGTTAAGCAAATTTCAGGATCAGGTTCGTTATGCGCTTGCGCCCAAGCCATTCCGTCATTGATAACAGATTCGCAATCAGCTTTTATGCGCTCGAAGTCGTCTTCGCTCATCCAATTTTGACTAACAAGCCAGCGTTCGAGTTCGAGAACAGGGTCGTTTTCAATCCATTTCAAGACTTCGGCTGCTGGACGGTAGGTTGCGGGATCAATTTCGCTGTGTCCGAACCAGCGATATGTATCGCATTGTACGAGTGTTGGCCCGCCGCCGCCGCGAGCCTTGTTGAATGCCGTTTTGAATGTTTTGTATAGAAGCGGAGTGTCATTCCCGTCAACTCGTACGCCCTCGAACCCATACCCGTCAGCGCGAATAGACAAATCTTCAACCGCGCTCGATAAGTTCAGCGGAAGACTTTCGGCATAAAAGTTGTTCAATAAAACAAAGACGATTGGGAGTTTATGGACGCCGGCGAAGTTGAGCGATTCATGAAAATCACCTTTCGCAGTCGTACCCTCACCGAAATAGCAGAGCGCGCAGTCGTCTGTGCCAAGCATTTTGTAAGCGAGCGCGGCGCCGACCGCAACGGGTATCTGACTCGCTAGAACACTTGAGTGTCGCATTATTCTAACAGGCGTCCAACCCCAGAAAAACGGGGGAGTTTTTGCCTGTTCTTCGCTCACTTCACGGCTGAAAATCTGCGCGAAAATCTGATTCATCGGCATTCCTTTGACTAGGAATGAGCCAAGTTCACGATGCGTAACGCCAACGAAATCGAGAGTGCGGGTGAAATATGCGGGAACAACTACGCTCGCTTCCATGCCGATTGCAGAAAAATATGTGCCGTAAATCCTGCCTTGTCGAAACAACTTGCGTAATCGGTCGTCGGTGTCGCGCGTCAATCGAATCCAGTAGTAGATTTTTTCAAGTTCTGCACGCTCTTCATCAGTGAAATCGGACGCGCTGAAATCTGAACGCGACTGTGAAGGAACAAATTGCCTGTCGCGATTGGCAAGCGTAGCAACGACGCCGTCGGGTGCGCCAGCCAAAACATCCGGTTTATTGACTTCTAAACCTTTCTTCGCCATTAAATAGAACCTTAAAAAAACGATAAGACCCGATTCGAGAAATACAGGTTAAGCGTTTCTCGCGCGAATGAATACCCACAAGTGTAACTAAACGCTTAACAAATGCGTTCAGTTATGAAATCGCGTATTTTATCAAGCATCTAAAACTACTCGGGTTTCGATTCTTGAACGGTTTTAACTGACTTCCTTTTTCGCTTCTTGACGAGTGCAACGATGATAATTAGGCCAACAACCAATAACGCCATTATGATTGGAAGCGGGATTGTGCTGTCTTCTGTTTCGCCGCCTGTCAATAGCCCGGTGAGTCGCTTTATTGGGCTAATCTTTTCTTTGAGCTTGATTTCAGCAGTTAGTTTCTTGTAATAACCTTCACCGCTCATCATATCGCTCATCGGTATAACCCACTGCACGGTTTGAATCGACGGTTTAACGTTTGGCGCATCCGCGCTTGTATCGGCTTCTGACGGTTCAAGTATTGTGCCGTTCGTGTCAACGATAATCGGCGCATGAATTGTTATCGTGTAGTTTTTGCCTGCAAACATCTGCTTCGCGAATTCTGCGCCGAATGCGTCCATATCGGCGCCTTCCATGCTCACTTCTTCCTCCGCGCTTGCGCCGTTCACAGCGCTGTCTTCGCCTGCTCCCACTCCAACATCCGCTGCGCCTTCCTTGAGTCCTTCAGTGATAGTCGCTCCCAAACCTTCCATCATTTTGTTAAGCGCTTTTTCAAATTCGTCCGAACCTTCCGATTTAGGTTTTTCTTTAGGTTTAGCTTCAGTCTTTGCTTCTTCTGCATAAGCGGTGTCTGAAAGCGAGAACATACCTATTACGTCCGCAGAATCAGTTGTGTCGTCCTTCCCTTCAGAAGTGGTAGATTCGCCATTAGGTTTGACAGGTTTTTCATCAGCAGGGTAAGGGATCACTCCGTTTCCGTCAGGTACAGCAATCTCTTTTGTGAACAAAATGTTTCCATTTTCGAGTTTTTCAATTTTGAACGGAACCTTGTTAGGATCGCCTTCGACGCCGGCACCTGGCGCATCCTTCCACCACTCGCCTTCAACAGCGTCAATAGCCTTAGTCATATCGGCGAGGTTGACTGTGAAAACAGAATGTTTCATATCGTCTTTATCGTATTGCTTGAACTCTGCGCCTGTGATCAATCCTTTCGGATCTCCCTCCTTGTTGATGCGGTCGGCTTCTGCCTGCATCTCCGCAAAAGGATTGCCTACTTCGACAGAGTCGGTTTCATCGCCGCCTTTAACTTCAGAAGCATTGTCATCAGCCGTCACCGACTCGCTTGGCGGAGCGTCTGCGTCACCGCCGGTAGCGTCAGCTTCGCTTGAAGTGTCTTCCGTTCCAAGTCCGCTCATACTATCGCCAAGTTCCATCATTGACGAAAGCATCGCACCCATGCCGATGTCCATCGAAAAAGTGCCGCTGCCATCCGGATTGAACGTGTATTCTTCTGCGTATTCGAAGCAGGATGTGAGCGCTAAGAACACAATAACCGTTATCGCTGCTATCAACACTGCGCGTAACGACGAGACGGAGACTATACGCGTTGACACTGAACGACCGTCAAAGGTCGTTGGCTTATCAATTCGATTCCGCATCTTACCAGCCCTCCCGGTGGTATTACCGAATTTATTGTATCAGAATATTCGGGAATGAGTATAATGACATGGGTTCATGAAAGAAGTGCAACACCCTTGGGTTTGATGAAACAAACCATGAGGTGTTGCACCGATGGAAGGACACCATCATTTGACGTTAGAAGAACGTGCGGACTAGATAAACGAGCTTGAGGTGTGAAATGGTTAGAATTGTCCATCCGACCCCGCCGGATTATGTGATCGCCGCGAATGCGCTGGAACGCGCAACACCAATCGCTGAAGTTGCTGAAAATATGGAACTTCCAACCGACCCTGCAGAGTTTTTCAGCTATGGCAATCGCATCGCTAAAATAGACGCAACACAAGCTAGCCGACATCTTCGCAATCGAGAGGATGGTAAGCTCGTACTCGTTACGGCGATGACGCCGACTCCGAAAGGCAGCGGTAAGACACTGACGACAGTTGCATTAACGGACGCGATGAACCGATTTCTTAGCGGTGAAGGAAAACTCCGCCAAAAGGCGACAGCGGTCCTTCGCGAGCCTTCAATGGGACCCGTATTCGGAATGAAAGGCGGAGCAGCCGGCGGCGGCTATAGTCAAGTGATCCCGATGGAAGAGATAAACCTGCACTTTACAGGCGATATCCACGCGGTTGGTGCAGCGCACAACCTGCTTTTCGCGATGGCAATGGCATATGCGTACGACGGAGTCAATAAATACGGCGTTGATTTGAAGAAGTTTGTGTGGCATCGCGCAGTTGATATGGTGGACAGAAGCGTACGCGAAGTCAAACTTTCGGCGAGCGGTAAGTTGAGCGACAGGGAGTTCAACATCAATACACGTTATGTCATCACGGCTGCGAGCGAGATCATGGCAACGCTTGGAATGGCAACGAGTATGGACGATCTGCGCGATAGACTTTCACGTGTGCTTGTAGGATTCTACAACGACGGACGACCGATTACAGCTCGCGATATTGACGGAGTTTCGCCGATGCTTGCGATACTTCTTCATGCGATTAACCCGAATATTGTGCAGACCCTTTACGGCAATGGAATTTTTATCCACACGGGACCGTTCGCTAACATCGCTCATGGCAACCCGTCGCTTACTGCGCTAAAGCTTGCAGTAAAAGCATGCGACTACGTTTTCACTGAAGCGGGATTCGCCGCCGATTTGGGAGCGCAGAAGTTCTTCGACATCGTCTGCCGTGCAGGAGGGCTGACACCGAGTGCCGCCGTAATCGTTTGCAGTACGCGCGACCTGAAACATCAAGCGGGATGCGAGCCTGTTGGAGTGACGAAAAAAGAAAAGCTGGCGATGCGTTTTCCGGTCGATGCCGCCGCATGCATCAAAGGAATGTGGAATCTAAAAATACACGTCGAAAACCTGCGTAAATACGGAGTTCCGGTAATAGTCGCAATCAACCGATTCGGTTTCGATACGGACGACGAGATTAATGCGATAAAGAGCTACGTTGAGAACGAAATCGGCGTGCCCTGCGAGCCGCACACGGGGCATCGCGACGGTGCGGACGGCGCCTTGAGGCTTGCAGAACGAATTGTCGAGGCGATCAGCGGTAAAGCGGGCGAAGGCGAGCTAAACGCTTTCCGCAATCTCACTTCGCTTTGCACAAACGCTAAGTGCATAATCGAGACTATAGCCCGTGATATTTATCGTGCGGGCGCAGTGAAATACACAAAAACAGCCGATCGAAAAATCGCGGACATTGAACATATGGGAGGCGAACTGCTAAATGTGTGTATGTCGAAGTCGCAATTCTCGATAACCGACGACTCGAACTATCGCGGCGACCCAACAGGAAAAACTCTTACAGTAACCGACGTTCGGTATGCCGGCGGCCCAGGCTGGATAGTTGCGTTATGCGGCAAAGTGTTTGAGATGCCCGGCATGAGTTTCTCGACGGCGGGCGCGCGCAAACTCGAACTCGCACGCGACGACGACGCGTTCGGCGGATTTATCATTAAGAATCTGGCGTGAGAGTGAGATTGATGATGGGTGCGATCACTCCCCCGTCCTAATCCCCAACTCATCCAATTGACGTGTGCTGACTTCGCTTGGGGCTTTCGTCATTAAATCGCTTCCGGTTGCGGTTTTCGGGAATGCGATAACGTCGCGAATTGACGCGCCACCGAGCATCATACCGACGATTCTGTCCATACCGAGCGCGAAGCCTCTGTGCGGCGGCGCGCCATATCTGAACGCGTTGAGAAAGAAGCCGAACTGTTCTTCGATTTCGAGTTCGCTCATCCCGATTCCCGCTAGCACGCTACGCTGGAGCAAAGGGTCGGTTATGCGCAGGCTGCCGCTGCCAAGCTCCTCGCCGTTAAGCACAAGGTCATAGTTGTCGGCGCGTATCGCGAGCCGTTCCGCATCCGTCGTCGCTTTCAGCCTGAACCGCCCCGGCTCGTATTCCACAACGAACTGCGGATGCGGCATCGTGAACGGATGATGCGCGGGTTCGAGAGCGCCCGTGTCGGGATTCTCGTCGTACAGCGGAAAGTCCACAATCCAGCAGAATTTCCACGCGTTTGTGTTACCCGCCTTCTCGGCAAGCTTCAGTTCGTTTCCGAGCTTCACACGCAGATTGCCAAGCGCTTTCTCCACTTTGCGCACGGGCGAATCGGCGACCAGCAGGAATATGCCATCGGTATATGGTGACGCTGCGCCTGTAAGTTCGTCCTTTTCAGCATCGGTTGCAAACTTGTCGAAACTCGTTTTTTCTATTGCGCCGTCGGTTACGCGCGCCCACGCTAGTCCACCCGCGCCGAGTTTCTTTGCACATTCCGTGAGTGTGTCTATATCTTTGCGCGACGGGGCATAGTCTGGGATAAAAATTCCCTTGACTGCTCCACCGTTTTCGATTGCATTCCTGAATACGACGAATTCGCTGTCGTTGAACACAGGCGTCAGGTCGATAATCTCGCACCCGTAACGCATATCGGGTTTGTCAACGCCGTAGCGCGCCATTGATTCGTCGTATGTCATACGCGGGAATCCCATTTTGCCGCGCTTGTTTTTCGGGTCGTATTCAACCATTGGCACATCCGCCGACAACGTTTCCCTGAACACTTCGACGAACATTTTTTCGCCCACTTCGAAAAGCTCGTCGCGTGTGGCGAAGCTCATTTCGAGGTCGAGTTGCGTAAATTCCGGCTGACGGTTCGCCCGCAGGTCTTCATCGCGGAAGCAGCGAGCCATCTGGAAATATTTATCCATACCGCCGACCATCAGAAGCTGCTTGTAAAGCTGCGGCGACTGCGGCAGAGCATAAAACCTGCCTGCATGGTTGCGTGCGGGTACAAGGTAGTCGCGTGCGCCTTCGGGCGTTGAACGTCCGAGCATCGGCGTTTCGATTTCCAGGAATCCAAGATTGTCGAGTGCGTTGCGCATCGCTAGAAAAATGCGGTGGCGCGAGGCCATTGCCTCGACAAGCGGTTTACGGCGCAGATCGAGATAGCGGTACTGCATGCGTAAATCTTCGCTTGCCCCTGCATCGTCGGCTATATAGAACGGTGGTGTTTCCGCCGGGTTGATTATACGAAGTTCGGTCGCGATAAGCTCGCGGTCGCCACCAAGAAAACGAGGGTTAACATCACGCTCGCCACGCTTCCGCCATACACCCTTCACTGCGATTACATACTCACGCCCCAGCGTTTCCGCAAATTTATGGGCTTCGGGAGCCATTTCGGGATTGAATGTAACCTGCACGACTGCGGCTTCATACTTTGCAAGGTCGGATGATGCATTGTGAGCGCGTGCATGGTCGATTCCGGCGTTGAGTTCCTGTATACTTCTGTCGCGCAGCCAGAGGAAAATAAGTGCGCCAAGGTCGCGCCGCGTATCCACCCATCCCATCAGTGTGACTTCGCGTCCGTGACCGCTGACACCACCACAATCGGGTGTATGTTTCTCAAGCTCATCCGCACTATAGGTTGCATCCGTCAACAATGCGCCAAGCGTCGCAGGTTCGCGCCGCCACGCCGCCGCATTCGCACAACCGCCGGTTTCCAGTTCTCCTTGCATAAAACAACTCCGAATAATCCAGTAAAGAAGACGTGATTATACCCGTCTTAGCATATTCCCTTTTGTGTTTGAGTGACTCTAGGTTGATATGTACTTCGTTACACACACCGCCACGGAATTGCCCAATTGAGTTTTTTTATCGTGTGGGTGTATCGGTTACAAAAAAATAAACATTCGTTTTTTTACGAAAACCTCGGCAATCTCATTGCATTATAGCCGATATGCGGCGCATTTACCAGAACGAGTAACACATCCTGTCTTTCACGCCAGAATCGTTTTCGGTTCCGCTCCACTTCCGACGCGTCTAGCGGTCAACTTAACCACCAAAATAGATGATATTCCCTGAACCCATATTCTTTGCGCCGCCCGATTGACAATTATGCCGTTGCAACCGTAAACTACCGCTTTATGATGCAATTTTGGCGCAGGTTCAGGTATGGTTTTGTCGAGTCTGTAAGAGAGACCTACGGCATTGCTAAACGCGAAGGTTTGCTGAAATTTGCTTGGATAATTCTCGCGGTTTTTTTTCTCACAGCAGTATTTGCATTTGTATTCGAGTATCAACACAACCCTAACCATTTTGAAAATTTTTGGGACGCCATTTGGTTTTCGATAGTTACTGGCGCGACAGTGGGATATGGAGACAAGTTTCCGATTACGCTTGGCGGAAAAGTTATCACACTTATCTGCATACTTCTATTTATGCTTTTTATAATGCCGCTTTATTGGGCAACGATCACGTCTGTCTATGTATCGAAACGCATCAAGGAGGGGAAGGGCTTGGAAGAAGTCAAATTTATTGACCATCTTGTTATCTGTGGATGGAACGAAAACGCTGAATCGATTCTCGTCTGGCTACGCAAGCTAAGAAACTCCGAACTGATTCCGGTAATACTTGTTGCGGATTTAGACGAAGATTTCGCTTCGGAACTAATTTACAGATATGAAGACATGAACCTCAAGTTCGTACATGGCGATTATGCCGCCGATAGCGTGTTGAAGCGAGCCAACATTCAATACGCAAAGTATGCAATCATTTTAGCGGACTATTCCAGTCAAGCAGGTACTAAGAGCGACGAACGCGCTGTGCTTGCCACTCTTGCAATAAAAGGCAGTAACCATCAGGTTCGAGTTGTCGTCGAACTTATAAACTCCGAGAGCTTAGGCCATGTCAAGCGAGCAGCGGCGGATGAGATTATCGTCGTTGGCGAGCATTCAGGCTATCTTTTAACCGCAGCTGTGCTGTCTCCCGGCATCCCCGAAGTTATGCGCACAATTACAAATTCTGCATTGAACGTCATAATGTGGCAGCGCAAAATTCCAAAAGAATTGATCGGCAAGACGTTCAAAGAGCTGTCGGAAAACTTCCTTGAAACCAAGAACGAAATTCTTATTGGAATAGTCAGCCTTGAACGGACTATCGCGCTCGATGACGTGCTTGGAGACGATATGTCGAGCATCGATGCGTTTATTAAACAGCAGTTCGCGAAAGCGGGGAAGAAGGAGCTGACTCACGGAGCGGAGAACGTCGAAGTGAATGTTAATCCCGGCGCATCCTACGAGATTCGCGACAATGATATCGCCGTCGTTATCGGCGCGGGAGGCGGCAGGTAATGCACACCGAATATCTCGATGTTCTGCGTAAAGTTTCGATTTTCGCAGATTTGAACGACGAACAGATTGGAAAAGCGGCTGAAGTTAGTCACGAATTCAAAGCGCTTTCGGGCGAACGCATCATAACTGAAGGCGAAAAGGGCGAAGGCGTGTATATCCTGACCGAAGGAAGCGTCGAAATATCAAAAAGACTAACGCTTCTTAGCCGCGGTGAAACCGACACGCGTGACAAGAAACTCATCGTTCTACGCGCAGACCCCGAAACAGGAAACTATCCTATTTTCGGCGAGATGGGGCTGTTTCTTGCGACGAGCGCAGCGCAACAGTAACCGCAGTTTCGACTTGCACACTGCTCGAAATTAGACGCGCCGATTGGCTCGAACTTTGCGAGCGCGACTACCAGCTAGGTTACAGTGTTACAAAACGCCTGATGGTAATTGTGAGCGAACGCCTGCGCAACACAAACAAAGACGTTTTGAAACTCACAACAGCGCTTTGTCTTGCGCTTGAAAGCTAGAGAGTCATAAATGTACTAGTTTTCGCTAGCGGTAACTTGAATTGCTCACAAGTGCGAATAACTGTGAGTTCACATCTGAAAACCAAGAATAATAAACGTATGCTATTTCATCGGCTCTCGCGCAATCCGATGCGTTTTCCTAGCTCTCATTCCCGCATCACGCTCCGTCTCCATCGTCGGGGG
>CAZRQJ010000087.1:0-9696 GCA_964602075.1 uncultured Planctomycetia bacterium | reverse complement strand
TCATTATCTGCATTGTTCTTGTGGTTCTGACGCTCTTTCAGAATCGCAAAAGCGAAGGACTCGGCGCGGCTATAACCGGACAGACAGACTCGTCACGGGGCGCAATGGGCAGAGAAGAAAAACTAGCGCAACTTATCAAAGATGTTAGCTGGGCGTTCTTGATTTCTAGCTTTTTCGTTGCTTTGATTCTTCGTCAACTTTGGCGCTGATACCTTAACTCACTCGGCTTCATTCATTCTCGCTAGCAGCAGCGCTAATGTAACTTTGAATAGCGCTATTACTGATTTTTTTATCGTGAGAGGTTTTAAGTGAGTCACAAGTTTGAAATTGAAGGACAAGTAGATGTAATTAGAGTAGCAGAGCATCTAGAAGCAATTGCAGCGGCTTTGCGCAACGGAATTATAACGATTGAACACGACGGAGCTTATATCGTTCTTAACCCGACAGGAACGACGGAACTCGAAATTGAGGCTGAATACGACGATGATAGAACCAAACTTGAAATCGAGATTCAGTGGGTTGCGGATAGCGACGCTTCTCCGCTGTCCGATGTGCTAATCTCATCTTCTATACCCGATTACGAATCAAAAGCAATTGAACCCGAAGAAAAAGAAGAAGAAGAAGACGTTGATCCTAACGAAGAAAGTGATTCTGAAGAAATCGACGATACTTCGGATTTAATCTCTGAACAGAAGAACGTCGTTGAGGATAACGATTAAATTCAGTTCATTGAAAAACGCTACATGTCTTCACTATCGTAACGGGTGTGCCAACGCCCACTAGTCCAAAAATTCTGTCGATATCTTCATTGGATAAAGCCACACATCCAAGTGTCCAATTAGCTCCTCCATTTGAAGGATCTAACCCGGAACCCCGTCCGTGTATCATTATTAAACCACCTATCAATGCTTCTTGCGGAACATCTCTAGATGCAATCAAGTCAGCGAATTCTCTTTTATCGAGTTCGTTTGGATAATTTAGCATGAATCCGCGATAGAACTTGGTTTTGCCGATATCGCGCTTTTCAGTAATTTTATAAAAACCCTCGGGAGTACATCCATCACCTTCAATTCGTTTATCTTCTACAGGATTGAAACCAAGCTCTATAGGCAATTCTATACCGACAACGCCTTTATCGATCAGGTAAAGCCTATAACGCAGCTTGTCGATGACAATGGCAGTGATTCTTAACCTCTTAGATTCATCCAGCGTTTTCATAACCCACTCATTGTTTTTCCTCATCTCTTCCTCTGTAACAGTGTTTTTGGCTTCAGCTATCGTACTGGATTCATCTGGATCAATTTGACTGCCAGATTTCCGCAAATTGACTACCTCCTGAACTTGAAACGATTGCACCGCGGACTTGTTTGCTTTTGCTCCTCTACTAAAATGGATGTCAATAGAGACGTAGCAAATAGCACATACAATAGTGATCACAACTATTAAAAAGAGATGAGGTTGCTTTTTTTTTACGTTCATAATAGCTTATAGTACGGAAGGAACTCGTTTCGGCAAATGGTATGACAAATGTCTAATATAGTCTGGATTCGTACCACAACATCCACCGACTACCTGTGCACCCAAAATGACCCACTTCTTAGCGTATTCAAGATATGAACTAGCGCTAACATCTCCCGAAAACTCCCAATTTTGCAAGTTCGATTGACCAACATTGCCATAGGCTCCCAATATGCCATCCCAAGCCAATGTTAGATTAGTGAGTGATGCGTGTAGAGTTGTTGTTGGCGTACAATTGACCATAAGGCAATCGGGGCGAGTGTTGGAAAAAGGCTCAACAAGATCGGCGAAACTCTCCCCGTTCATAATATCGCCTGATGACTTACATGTAAAACTCAAAAATGTTGGTAATCCTTGTTTCTTTGCGGCTCGAAGTGCTATGACACCTTCCCTAACTGTGTTAAAGGTCTCACACAAAATAATGTCAACCCCGCACTCTGCAAGTAAACTGGCTTGATATTCATGCTCCATTTCGCACTCTTCGTTAGTTGGCACTAGATTCGGAGAGTAGCAATCCTCAAGAGGAGCCATGCTTCCTGCAATGTAAATACTTCGACTGGGATTAGCTTCTCTAACTGCACATCTAGCGATTTCTACGGCTTTCCTAGTTAGTCTTTCAGCTTCGTTTTGCAGCCCTACTTTCGCTAAAGCTCGCTTTGTTGAGCGAAAAGTACCGCATGTAATAATGTCTGCGCCTGCCCAAATGTATTCCTTGTGAATATCCAATAAGAGTTCGCTTCGCAAGTCAATAGCTTCAGCACTCCAAATAGGCGAGATAGAAATAGCACTCATTCTCTCAAGCTCTGTTCCGAGCGCACCGTCTAGGATGAGAATCTCACCAGATTTCAAGCGATTAATAGGGTTTCTCGCATCGTTAAGCGGCACGATTTATTATATCAACACGACTTGTTTTTTTCATATATGTATAAGATCTTGAAGAACTGGAGTTTATGTGATATATAACTCGTTCGCTTTAATCACTATTGGTAAGGAGAATACCTGGCATTGGCTCTGATATCACTTAGACAATTACTCGAATGTGGTGCTCACTTTGGACATCCTACGCGCAAGTGGAATCCAAAAATGGCACCTTTTATTTTCACAAAACGCAACGGCATACATATCCTCGACCTTCAACAAACGACAAAATTGATAGACGATGTGCATGACTACATCGTACGCCTAGTCAATAACAACGGAAAAGTACTTTTCGTTGGTACGAAAAAACAGGCTCAAGATGCGGTTGCTGAAGAAGCTGTTAAATCCGGGATGCCCTATGTAAATCAACGTTGGCTAGGAGGAACTTTAACCAATCTCCGAACTATACGTAAACGTGCAATGCGCCTTAAGGACTTGCGTAAGAAGAAAGAAGATGGTTATTTTGAAGCTCTTGGCAAAAAAGAAGCAAAAGTTCTGGGCGATGAACTTAATCGCTTAGATAAGTTCATTGGCGGTATTGTTGATATGGAGAGCTTGCCTCAAGCGCTATTTATAATCGACGTAAAGAAAGAGGAAAACGCTGTTCGTGAAGCGAAAAAGTGCGGAATACCAGTTATCGGAATTCTCGATAGTAACTGCGACCCGGATATGGTTGATCACAAGATTATCGGCAATGACGACGCGATTCGGTCAATCAGGTTATTCTGCCAGATTGTTTCAGACAGTATACTAGAAGCCAAACAAGGTTTCTTGCCTCCTGATTCGGTGCTTATTCAGAGCTCTATTAGCGGTGAAGACGACGATGTTCCATTCCCGGAACTGGCTGAAAAAGCGACACCAAAAACTACAATACCAGAAATCGTTGTCAACGACGATGACGACATAATTCATGAAAAACTCGAAGAATCATTCGACGCTTAGTAACCAAATCAGTTCTCGATTTTGAGGTAATACTAATGGAAATTACTGCTAGTGCTGTAGCCGAACTAAGAAAACGTACAGGCGCGGGCATGATGGACTGCAAAAAAGCTTTAGTTGAAGCAGAAGGCGATGCCGACAGAGCAATAGAAATTCTTAGAATAAAAGGCATTGCTAAAGCAGCGAGTAAAAGCGATCGTAAAACGAGCGATGGTTTAGTGTGTATTGCTATTGACGATTGCGGAAAGAAAGCTGTACTTGTAGAAGTTAACTGCGAGACAGATTTTGTTGCTCGCACCAATGATTTTAAGAACATCTGCAACGGGATAGTTAAACATCTCTCCGACACAAAGCATGGAATCACCGTTGAAACAAACGGTGATTCAATTCTCCAAGAAAAATTCCAAAACACGGCAGTCAGTACTGTCGAGGATTTCATCAAAGAAGGCGTCGCCAAACTTGGAGAAAACATGCGAGTTGCCAAATTTGCCGTTTTTGAAACCGAAAACACACTTGGGCGCGTCAACGGCTATCTCCACTTAGGCGGTAAAGCTGGTGTTATTGTAATGGCTGAAACTGATTCATCTGACTTTGCAGACTCAAAAGAGTTTGCAGATATCGTTGAAGAGATTGCGATTCATGCATGTGCTTATAATCCAGATTTTATTTCTTCGGACGAAATACCTGCTATAACACTCGATAAAGAGAAGTCAATTTACCGAGAACAAGCTTTAGCCGAAGGTAAACCGGAAGCTATTGTGGATAAGATAATTATGGGTAGAGTTAGCAAGTACTTTGCTGAATCCTGTTTACTTAAGCAGCCTTTTTATAAAGACGACACAGGCAAACTATCAGTTGAGGAGTTTATCAAAAAAGCAGCCGCTGGACATTTGGTAACTGTTAAGAAGTTCGCCCGATTCCAACTTGGTAGTTAAGCTATAAAAAACCGGTCGGTAATCCGCCCGGCGGGGAGATGAAATGTTCAAACGCATTATTCTCAAACTGTCCGGTGAATCTTTGAAAGGCGATGCTGATAACGGAATCTCGCCTCAAGCACTGGCGCATTATTCCACGGAAATTCAAGATGCATATGAACGCGGAGTTGAGATTGCCATAGTTATCGGTGGAGGCAACTTTATTCGAGGTAAGGAACTTTCCGATAGCGGACTTGACCGCACCACCGCTGATTATATGGGAATGATAGCTACTGTTATCAACGCATTAGCCCTGCAGAATGCGCTCGAAAAATTACACGTCAACACAAGAGTGATGAGCGGAATTGAGATGCATCGAGTATGCGAGCCCTATATTCAACGTCGCGCCATACGACACTTGGAAAAGGGTCGCGTTGTAATATTAGCTGCTGGCACAGGCAACCCATTTTTTTCAACAGATACCGCAGCAACGCTTCGCGGACTTGAGATTCGTGCAGAAGTGTTTGTTAAAGGCACTCGTGTAGATGGTGTATATGATAAAGACCCGGAAGTTTATCCCGATGCGATTCGCTATACCGAATTGAGTTTCACGCAAGCCCTAAAAAGCAATCTCGGAGTGATTGACGCAACCGCGTTTGCTCTTTGTCGTGAGAATAAACTCCCAATTATAGTTTTCAACATTACAAAACCCGGAAATCTGGTTAAAATTCTTAGCGGCGATCTTTCAATCGGTTCGGTTTTAACAGCATAGGAGGTTCCAATGAATTCTATCGAGGAAATTTATCTTGAAGCTGAAGAACGAATGGTGAAAACGGTTAGTAATACACAGGACGAACTTGCACATTTAAGAGCTGGAAGAGCAAATCCGGCGTTACTTGATCGAATTACTGTTGAGGCATACGAAACAAGATCACCAATTAATCAACTAGCCAGCGTTACTACTCCAGACGCTACCTCTCTCGTTGTTAACCCTTTCGACTCGCATGTTTTGAAAAATATAGAGCGAGCCATTCTCCAAAGCGACCTGGGTCTTACTCCGATCAATGACGGAAGGTCTTTGCGCATCAATCTTCCGAAACCAACTGCGGAACGACGAAAGGAACTTGTAAAAATTGCAGCACGAATTGCTGAAGATGGTCGAATTGCGCTCCGAAACATCCGCCGTGATGCAATTGATCAAAACAAAAGGCTTGAAAAAGCTAAAGAAATTAGCGAGGACGAACTTAAACGCTCGAATGACGATATCGAGAAACTCATCGAAAAGCAACTAACAAAAATCGAGGATGCCGTTAAAGCTAAAACAAAGGAGATTGAGGATTTCTAACGAGGGGACGTATTCTTGAGTATTGACAGCGCACAGATTTCGCAAATAAGCTCTTCTGATAGTGGTTTGTATGTTCGCATTGACAAGAACAACCTTCCAGATCACGTTGCAATCATTATGGATGGTAACGGCAGGTGGGGTAAAAAATTTGGATTTTCTCGCGTAATCGGCCATCGCGAAGGCGTCGAAACTGTCCGCATGGCTGTCGAAACAAGCTATGATTTGGGCATAAAGTACCTTTCACTGTTTGCCTTTTCGATTGAAAATATATTCAGACCGCTAAGTGAAGTAAACACGCTTTTTGAGTTATTCGACGAGATACTAAATATAGAAGCAAAAAAACTACACGAAAAAGGTATTAGACTGATTATTTCTGGTGACACATCTATATTGCCTGAACGAATTCATGAAAAATTTATCAGCGCACAAAACTATACAAAAAACAACAATAAGATGGTGTTAAATCTGGCGGTTAACTACACTGGCAGACAAGAGATTATAGAAGCCGTAAAACGCATACACAAAGCTGTAAATGATGGAGAATTGAAAATCGACGAGTTATCCGAAGAGCACTTCAAACTATATTTACAGTTTCCTGATCTACCTTATCCAGACCTTTTGATTCGAACGAGCGGTGAATACCGCATATCGAATTTTTTTCTTTGGCAAAGCGCTTATACAGAGTTCTGGTTTACCGATTTATTTTGGCCTGAATTTTCTAAAGAGCAATACGTTCAAGCTTTAGTCGATTATCAATCTAGAGAACGACGTTACGGTAAAATTGACTCCTAGATAATACTCGCAGATTACTAAATACAAAACCTGTGACCGCATTTATAAGTTATACTCCGCACGTGCGGCGCTTTTTTATTGGACTGATTGCAGGCATCGTTGTTTTGTCTTTGCTTGTCATACACAAGCTAGCAGGGCTAGCTCTAGTAACACTTATGTTCGCGTTGGCGTTTCGCGAAGTTCTTAGTATGACTCGTCCGGAAATACCGTCAAGTTTCCGACGATTGCTTTTTGTTTTTGCATACTGCGCTTTTCTGTTCTTTGCGGTGTTTATCTATACGCAGAGCATCAACTTTTCAAGACTACCGCTTCAGGTTAACGAAACCTATACAACTACAGGGAACGCAATTCTATCGCCTAATACACTAATTGGTTTATCAGCAAACGCATTCAGTACAGCTCTAGCGGTTGTGCTTCTTGTTTGGATTTTAGTCTTCGCATTAATCGCTTTCAAAGTAGTGGTAGATTTCCCTTCCGAATCATTTAGCAAAGAAACGGGACTTTTTGTTTTATCACTATTTAGTGTTGTTTTCTTTGGACTAACATCGTTTAGCATCGTTTACCTTTGCACTCAATTTGATGTGTGGTTTATAGTCATTTTGCTCTCGTGGGGAGCTGACGCAGGGGCACTTTTTGTTGGACGGACTATTGGAAAAAAGAAACTCTGTCCGAACGTTAGCCCACGCAAAACGGTAGAAGGTTTTATAAGCGCTGTCTTGTCTGGATCCATATCGGTGCTTTTGTACGTTTTCATCCTTGGACGCGTCGAGATTGGATATAGGTTTTGTTTAACCTTATATGAAGTTCTTCTATATTTAATTGTTTCAGCGATAATAATCACATTGGCACATTTGGGAGATTTGTTTATGTCTGTTGTAAAACGAACTCAAAAACTTAAGGAAAGCGGATCTCTTATTCCCGAACATGGCGGTGCAATCGACAAACTAGACAGTTTCTTTGTTGTATCAGTAATATTCTTGTTTATCGTGGCACTAACAAGACAGTCTGTTGTTTAAGGAACTTCAAAATGCATTTCGATAAAAATGATATCCCAGACGATGTCGAGTATGAGGATACAGCCAATCCTGTTTCAAATAGCACACTATTTGTTGTAATCATAATCCTTTCGGTAGCTCTCGTTGCTGTAAGCACACTTTTCTATATGTACCACCTAAACGTTGTCAAATCGTCGAGCTTGCGTGCAAATAGAACAAACACGATCGTTGATAATGCGACTATTAAACCGGATGATACCAATGCTGCGGGTATCATTGATCAAGCCAAAACAAACAATATTGAAGATAATGCTATTACGCACATTGTAACTATACCTAGAATAGAATCCGCTTCAGCATCGGAATCAAAAAAAAGCACCAAATTTGGAAATTACTCGCCCGAACAAATGCTAGACGGTGACTTGAATACTGCTTGGAATGCGGCATGGAGTTCAAACATAAGAGTTTGGATTAAGGTTAAGCTGATAGAAGAAGCTCAAATTGCTAAAATCTCAATCGTTCCTGGATATGCCAAAGCGAATCATCCCAAATACGACAATATCTTTAAGCTAAACCACAGATTAAAAGACATAGAAATTAGATTTTCCTCTGGTAGAAAACTACGACATTCTTTTCTCGACGAACAAATTATGCAAGACATCGACATTATCCCACCTGAATCCTGTACGGATTTCACAGTCTTTATATTAGCTGTTTATCCGTCTGATCGCTGGAGCGATGTTGCTATCAGCGAGATCGGCGTTTCAGGGATAGAATCCTCTTAAAATAAAACAACTCAACTTGCTAATCGCGACACTTGTATGTTTAACATAATATTTATTGCTTAACTAATAACATAAGGATAAAATCCGCAAGACTTCTAGAGATTCGTTAAGGAGGCTTTATGCCATGCCATACATATCTAATACAGAAGAACAACGCCTTGAAATGCTCAAAGCTATTGGCGTTGATAGCTTCGAGGATCTTTTAACTGCAATACCGCCAGAAACGCGACAGAGGGAAACAAATCTTCCACCTGGTCTATCCGAGATGGAAGTAATGGAACATCTTAGAGATTTGGCATCTCGGAATCGGGTATTCCCTGCCGCGAAAATGTTTGCAGGAGCAGGTATTTACAACCATTATATACCACCGGTTGTCGCTCAAATCTCAAGCAGAAGCGAGTTCGTTACCGCTTATACACCGTATCAACCTGAAGTTAGTCAAGGTTTGTTACAAACTATTTTCGAGTATCAAACTTACGTGTGCGAGCTGACGGGTTTAGACATATCAAATGCATCGAGTTATGACGGCGCAACGGCTTGCACGGATGCGGTCAGTATTGCGCGATCCGCGACTCGCCGTAATAAAGTGATAATGAGTTCAAACATCCACCCGCATTATAAGCAAGTTTTTGATACTTATAACATCGGTTGGAAGATGGATAAATTCGAACTACCTTACATAAACCAAGAAAATTTCGAAATTGACACTGAAAGACTTTGTGAGCTATTGGTGAACAAAGATGTCGCATGTGTGGTAGTCACAATACCAAATTTTTACGGTTGTTTTGAAAAAGGGATTTCATTACTTTCTGAAACTTGTCGCAATTACGGCACATTGTTAGCGATAGGTATGTATCCGTTTATTTCCGGTTTTGTGAAGCGACCGGGAGAACTCGGTGCCGATATTGCATTCGGAGAAGGTCAGCCGCTTGGTATCCCTATGAACTTCGGAGGACCCGGACTTGGGTTTCTATCTGTGAAAAAGGACTTAGTCAGATTCCTTCCTGGCAGACTAATTGGAAAAACAACTGACGAAAATGGAAAGGTCGCATATGTTATGACTCTGCAGGCTCGCGAGCAACACATACGCCGTGAAAAAGCCAACTCCAGTATCTGCACAAACTCGGCGTTGATGGCGCTCACGGCAACGATATTTCTTTCGAGCATAGGGAAAGAAGGATTTAGAGAGATCGGGCAGCTTTCTTGCGGTGCCGCACATGTTTTGTCTAACCTATTAACCGCAATCCCAAGCATAACGCTTGCTTATCCGAATGCACCGTTCTTCAATGAGTTTGCGATAGAGATTGACTGCGTCAACCCGCTAGATGTATATCAACGGATGTTAGAACGCGGTATTCTACCCGGCGTGCCGCTTTCTTTTTTTGGAGGCGATGAACACGTCTGGCTTATCGCCACTACAGAACAACACAAACTTGATGACTTAAAAGAGTTCGCAGAAATTCTTGCCGAAGAGGTGTCGAAATGACGCA